>JAUXFB010000182.1 GCA_030620255.1 Candidatus Aminicenantota bacterium
GAAAGAATAATAGATTAAAATTTAAAAATTTTCAATAAAATAATATATATTTTATAAAAATATGCTTATAATATAGCTTGTAGGAGGTTTTAATGAAAAAGGTAGTGAGTTTTATTTTTTTAATTTTTTCTATTTTTATATTAGGTTTTGCAAGATCTGATGTTTTAAAATTCGAAGATTTTTTTATTGATAAAACAATGAGGATAGACTATTTTCACTCAGGAGATGCTCAGAATGAGTGGGTTTCTCTAGATAAGGTTTATCAGCAAGGGATCTGGGCAGGAAGTATGCATAATCTTATTTATCCTTTTAATAATGGAAATTATTTTATTAAAATATATGATGCTAAATCAAAAAGCCTTATTTATTCTAAGGGGTTTAATAGTTATTTTGGAGAATACAAAACAATAGATTTTGCAAAAAAGGGTATAAAACGTACATTTCATGAAACTGCAATTATACCTTACCCAAAAGAAAAAATTTGTTTTACAATTGAATATAGAGGGGGAAATAATGATTTAAAACCACTGTTTAATATAGAAATTGATCCGAATGGTATTGGAATTATAAAAGAAAGTCTTATGAATGGTGTAAAAGTTTGGGAGATAAATAAGAAAGGAGATCCGCATAAAAAGGTAGACCTTGTTTTTATAGGAGAGGGATTTAGAATTGAAGAACAAGACAAATTTAGAAAAACTGTGGATAGGCTTTATCAGTTATTTTTTGAACATGCACCATACAATAGATTTAAAGAGAGTTTTAATGTTTATGCAGTATGTAAGCCTTCACAGGAAAGTGGTACAGATGAACCAGGTTTAGGTGTTTTTAAAAATACAAGTATTAGCTCATCTTTTAATTCATTAGGGTTATCTCGTTATCTTTTAACAGAAGATAATAAAAGTTTGAGGGATATTATAGCACATGTACCTTATGATACTATTGTAATTGTAGTCAATAGTAAACGTTATGGTGGCGGAGGTATTTATAATTTTTATTCTGTTTTTACAACAAACGAAAGATTCAGTGGATATCTTTTCCTTCATGAATTCGGACATTCTTTTGGAGGACTTGCTGATGAATATTATTCATCTTCAGTAACTTATAATGATTTTTATCCAAAGGATATTGAACCTTTAGAGCCGAATATTACAGCATTGTTAGACCCTGAAAATTTAAAATGGAAGTCCCTTGTTACAAAAGGTGTAAAAATACCAACTCCATGGGGAAAAGAGAAACTTGATAAAATGGGTCAAGAATTTTCAAAAGATTTACATACACTTTATAATAAGATAAATCTTCTTAAAAATAAGAATGGTTCTAAGAAAAAAATTAAAAAACTTCAGAACAGAGTAATTTTGCTTTCAAAGAAATTAAGAATAAAGAGAGAGAATTTTTTCAAAAATAATAAGTATAAAGATAAAGTAGGTGCTTTTGAAGGAGCGGGGTATTCATCAAAGGGGCTTTTTCGTCCAATGCTTGATTGTATTATGTTCAGCACTCGTACAACCTCTTACTGCAAAGTTTGTGAAAAAGCAATTGAACGAGTTATAAAATACTATTCATATTAAACTAAATTATTTTTTTTCCGTATTATTTTTTTTATGTTACTATTAAAAAGGAGGAAAAATGAGAGAAAGTAATGCAAGTTGTAGAGAAAAAAACAAATTCAACAGATCAAGGTTTTCTGTTTTTATAATTATATTAGTTCTTTTCTTTTGGACTAATTTCAATTTCAGCCAGGAGAATGTTATAAAAGAGCAGAATAAGCTTATAAAAGATTTTAAATCAGCAAATAAATTTTTTGAAAAAGGGGGAAAGCAGTTTTATAAGAAGAATTATAAAAAGGCAGAAAAGAATTTTAAGAAATGCATTGAAATTTTCCCAAACTATTCAAATGCATATTTCTATCTTTCAAAGGGATATTATTATATAGGAAGCTTTAAGGAATCATTGGATTGTATTGTAAAGGCTAAATCCAGTCACAAAGATTTTGTAAAAGCAGTACTTACTTCTAAGCATAGGAGTTTAGATGTACTAAAAGAGAACATGAAAGAGTTGAGAAATCAATCAAATTATGCTTCTACTGATGAGGGCAGGGTCCAGATTCGCATTGGAATGAATAAAACGCGAGAAAAAATGGATAATTGGCAAAAAAATTATAAAAAGACTGTTATTGGGTTAAACAATCTTAAAGCGGATTATTTTTACTTTCACGGTAATATTTATTTTAAATTAAAAAAATTTCAAGAAGCATTAAATGAATATGTTGAAGCAATAAAAATAAATCCTAAACATAACAAGGCTTACAATAATCTTATAAGCCTACTTTATATGGCTAAACAATATGAAAGAGCATCTGAATATTTGGAATTAGCTGAATCTAATAAGATTGGAGTGAATCCAAAATTAAAAGATGCTGTGAATAAAGCTGTTAATCAGTAGCAATTAAAATTTGTATATATCAATTATTTTTGCAAAAAAGATACATTTTTTGACTAAGTATAGAAGTTGAGCAATAAGTTTTATTATGCTATATTGGTTAAATGAGGAAAAGGTCAAAAGATTCAGCACAAAGAATATCTAAAGAGAAAAAAGGGTTTAAGAATTGGATCGGAATTACTATTTTTTTTACTATAATTTTAGTTATATTAATTGGAATTACAATTCATTTAAATAGAATTAAATCGTCATATAAAAGAGATATAAGTAAAGCTAAAAGATCAAATTTTTCATTCATTTTAAGCTCTCCAGAAGTAAAGGAAACAATAGATCAAAGGGTTGAATTTTTAAAAACAAGGGTTTTTTTGAATTATTCTTTTCAATATTCTTATTCTGTATCAGATTTTATAAGAGCTTTAAGTTTAATTACCCCGGAACATATTGAATTAAAAAAACTTAGAATAGAACCTGATATTCAAATGTTCAGTTTTTTCCTGGAAGGAGAGTTTAAAGGGAATAAAAAAATATATATAAAACCAAAGCTTATTAAATTTTTAAATAAAATAGAAGGATTTGATAATGTGATGCAGGTTTCTCTCTCAAAATTTGATATAAACAAGAAAAGTCCGGATTTCTATATTTATGGACAGGTAGATATTGAATGAAGATAAAGTTTTTTAATATAAAAGTATTCTCTTTTTTATTTCTCATTCTATTTATTTTTATCTATTCTGTTTTTATATTTATACCCGGTATTAAAGGTATAAATAAGAGTAAAAGAGAATTAAAGTATCTGAATTTAAAAATAAGAGATAATATTGAGCAGAATCGTGTTTTTTCTCTTTTAGATAAGCAAGAGAAGCATATTTTTAGAAGGGAAAACTTGAAATTAAAACATCGTATCCCAAAGATAAGGACAAGAAGAGAGTTAACTGAATTGCTAAATCAGAATTTTCTTTATTTCCGGAAATTAGCACAAAAAGATTATATTGATTATTTGGTTTATATACAAAATTCTGAAAAATCTAAAGTAACTTCTAAATTTTTTTCAAAAAACAGAAAGAAACCGCAATATCTCTTGGATTTTATCAAAATACAGTTAAAAAATATAGAAAAAAAAAGAAATAATGGGAATTCTTCCTTGATTAAATATGAGTTTTTAATAAAACTGAAAGATTTGAAATACCATAGAGTTTTTTTATGTTTTACAGGTAACATGAAAAGTTCACTTAATTTTATTAACCATATTACATGGGGAAAATATTATATAATAGGAGATAAAATAATTGTTTCCCGGGGCAATGTGAGCCCTATTTTCTGGATGGAGATAAAAATTTATTTTATTGATTTAATAAAGCCATCTTGTTTTTATGATCTTATTGGAGAAAAAGATAAAAAAAAATTGTTGGTTGATTTTAATTCTGATATATTGTTAAAAAACATCTATTTCAATCTCCCGAAAGAATGCAGAAAAAGGGAATTACCCAATATTAATGTACATAATGTTTTTATAAAGAGTATTAAATGATAAAGAAATGAGAGTTGTTGTTCAAAGAGTAAAGAATGCTAAAGTTGAGGTTAAAGGGAGTATTGTTGCTAAGATTGGAAGAGGGTTACTTGTATTTGTTGGAATTGAAAAGGGTGATAAAGAAAACGAGGCTCATTTTATGGCAAAAAAGATTTTGAATTTAAGGATTTTTCCAGATAAAAAGAATAAAATGAATTTGAGTGTTAAAGAGATCAATGGTGAAATTCTGTCTATTTCTCAATTTACTCTTGCATCCCATATAAAAAA
>JAUXFB010000078.1 GCA_030620255.1 Candidatus Aminicenantota bacterium
AATTACCGTGTTTTGATGTTATAGAATTCAGACAAATATATCCTGAATCATTTGATATACTTGTATTAATAGAGGGAGAAACCGAAGCAAGAACAGGTCAGAAAAATATTGATAAATATTTTACAATAAACATTGACCATCATGCAACAAATTCAGAGCATGCAAATTTGAACTGGGTTGTTCCAGAAGCTTCAGCTGTGGGAGAACTGATCTATGAATTGGGTATTGAATTAAACATTGAATTTACAAGAGATATTGGATATAACTTATATGCTGCTATCTGTTCTGATACTGGATCATTTAAATATTCTAATACTACTTCAAAGTCATTGCACATTGCTTCGGAACTGGTAAGGAAAAGCAATTTTGAACCTTGTGATGTGAGTAATCTGCTTTTTAATTCAAATTATTATGAAAAAGTTCAGATGGCACAAAAGGTATTATCTACTCTTGAGTTAAAACTGAATAAAAAGGTTTCTATTATTGTATTTAAGAGAAATTTTTTAAGTACACTCGATTTGAAGGATATTGAAACCGAGGATATTGTTTCAATAGCAAGATCCGTAATTGGAGTTGAAGTGACTCTATTTTTTAAGGAAATCGGAGATGATTATTATAGGGTATCAATTAGATCGAGAAAAAATTTTAACTCCCAACTTCTTGCAAAAATATTTAATGGTGGAGGACATGAATGTGCTGCAGGTTTTTTCTATAATGGAGGTATAGAAAAAGCAAAACAAGAGGTTGTAGGTATAATAGAGAAACATCTTAAATGATCAGTGGACTTGTTGTTATAAATAAATCAAAAAATATAAGTTCTCATGCTGTAGTTGCAAATATAAGAAAATTATTTGACATAAAGAAAGCAGGACATTTTGGGACTCTAGACCCAATGGCAGAAGGAGTGTTATTGGTTGGAATAGGAAAAGCCACAAAGTTTTTTAATTTCTATATGAAGAAGAAAAAACTTTACTCTGGAATAATAAAATTTGTGTTTTCATCTTCAACTTATGATATGGAGGGTTCCCCAACTTCTGAAAAAAAAGAAGTAGATTTAACAAACATTGATATTGATTCATTATTATCAGATTTTACAGGTGAAATATTGCAGGCCCCACCTATCTATTCAGCGAAAAAATATAAAGGAAAGCCATCTTACAAATATGCCAGAGAAAATAAAAAAATAGAGTTGAAACCTGTAAAGGTAAAAATTTACTTTTTAAAAGGAAAAATTATAAGTAAAGATAGTTTGAGATTTGAGGCTCTAACTTCGTCTGGAGCTTATGTTAGGTCAATAGCTCATGATTTGGGGCAAAAAGCTGGAGTTGGGGCTTATCTTGAAGAGCTAAAAAGGGAAAAAATTGGAGAGTTTGGATTAAATAAAGCTTTTTCAATTGAGGAATTAGTTAAAAATAAAAATCTTTTGGATATTACAAAGTTTATTATTCCCATTGAAACATTACTTCCGGAATTTCCTAAGATAATAATAAATCAGGTAGGAAGAAAAGCAGTATTAAATGGTATGCCTTTGTTAGCAAAAGATGTCATAAAAATATTTCCTGCTGAATCCGATATATACTTTAGATTGTTTGATGAACAGGGTAAACTCCTGGCAATTGCTCAAAAAGAAGAAAACAAGATGAGGTTTAGGTCTAATATTGTATTCCCGGAATAAATTAAATTATACAATTGAATAAATTAATCTTCTAAAGTTTTCAATTAAATAGGTCAGAACTGCCAACTTTATTTAAAATAGCATAAAAAGGGCTTGCTTTTACTTTTTTTGGGTACATTGTGTTATTGTATTTGTATCCATTGTTATATAAAAAAAGGGCTCGGAATATATTCCCATTTGATTCATTGTAGTATCTTTTTAGAACTTCTAATCCAAGTTCTATATTATAATCAATGTCAAAAATTCGATTTTTATCAATTGATAATTCATCCTTCCATGCAAAATAATTAATCTGCATTAATCCATAAGCACCTTTATGTGACATAGCTTTTGGATTAAAGTCACTTTCTACTTGCATCATTCCAAGAATAAGATTTGGATGAAAGCCATATTTTTGGCTTTTTATATAAGTAGTATCAAGAATTTTTGAAAACATAGGATATTTTTTGTTAAATGCATTTACTTTAAATTCCATATATTTATACTGATCCAGTTTTTTCTTATTTATATTGACTTGCTCTGTAAGTTCTGTTGCTTTTTTTGATATTATTTTAAGATAGTATGAGTTCACATCATATTGCCTGTTGAATTCTGATGCACCCTTGAATAGTCCAAAAAGCCCAATAATAAATAGACTTATAATTAATATAAGAGATTTTTTTAAGTTTTTTTTAATCAATCTTTTTTCTTGTTTTTTCATAATATTTTGATTATAAAGTTATTTTAAAAAATTTTCAACAAGATTTATAAAAATTTGTTATAACAGCTACAAATTTTATTTTGTTAATTTAAATAAAATGTTATAATATGAAATATTTAACTTGTCATTCAGGTAGTTATTCAATAAAATAAACGATGTAAACATGATTATTGAATAGGATAAGGAGAAAAAATGAAGATTTTAGTTATTAACTCAGGTAGTTCTTCTATCAAATTTCAGCTTGTAAATGTTGAAAATGAAAAGCTAATTGCAAAAGGGTTAATTGAAAGGGTTGGGTTTAAAGATTCAATATTTACTTATCAGTTCCCCCCTAATTTAAAAATAAAAAAAGGATGTTCAATAGATGATTATAAATCTGGCATTCATTTAATTATAGAAACTCTTGTTAATGTAAAGGATGGAGTTATAAAAAACATGAATGAGATTAAAGCAGTTGGTCATAGAGTTGTACATGGCGGGGAAGATTTTGCAAGTTCTGTTTTGATTACAGA
The DNA here is from genome assembly GCA_030620255.1 of Candidatus Aminicenantota bacterium. GTDB lineage: Bacteria > Acidobacteriota > Aminicenantia > UBA2199 > UBA2199 > JAUWNT01. The sequence continues at coordinate 2,888 of JAUXFB010000078.1, forward strand.
TGAGGTAATAAAGGTGGTTGAGAAAAACATTGAACTTGCACCACTTCACAACCCACCCAATCTTTTAGGAATAAAAGCTGCAAAAGAGGAACTTCCCGATGTTCCTATGGTTGGGGTCTTTGACACATCCTTTCATCAAACCATTCCTGAAAAAGCCTTTATTTATCCTATACCATATGAATACTATAAAAACAAAAGAATAAGGAGATTTGGTTTTCATGGCACATCACATCAATATGTAAGTATTAAAGCAGCTGAATTTCTTAAAAGATCTTTAGAAGAACTAAAGATAATCACACTTCATCTTGGCAATGGTTGTTCTATTTCTGCTGTTAATAAAGGAAAATCTGTTGATACAAGCCTTGGGTATGGGACAATGTGCGGAATGCCAATGGGAACAAGAGCTGGAGATATTGATCCTAATATTATTCTTTATATGATGGAAAAAGAGAAATTAAAAACAAATGAAATAAAGCAGATAATTTACAAAAAAAGTGGAATGCTTGGACTTTCTGGAATTTCAAGCGATATGAGGGAAGTTGAAGATGAGGCATTAAAAGGAAATGAAAGAGCAAATCTATCAATTGATATTTTTTCCTATTATGCTAAAAAATTTATAGGAGCTTATGCTGCTGTAATGGGAGGAGTTGATATTATTGTATTCACAGCAGGTATTGGAGAAAATTCGCCAATTGTAAGAAAAAAGATCTGTGAAAATATGGAATTTTTGGGGATTAAAATAGATGAAAATAAAAATGTTGTAAAAGGAGAACTTAAAAATATTTCATCAATAGATGCGAAAGTGAGCGTATTAGTTGTCCCAACAAATGAAGAATTGATGATAGCTAAAGAAACATATAAAATTGTTTCTGTAATTAAATAGATAAAAATAGATTAGTTTTAAAATAAAGAGAAGATGATATATATAGATAATAAAATTGATCGAATAATTCCCAAAAAGAAAATTTTAGAACAGCTTGAAATCTTAAAAAAAGGAACACATTTTGTAAATCTGTTTAAGCCTGCATATATAAATGATGGTATAAAAGAATTTTCAAAGTATGAAAAAGAAAGATTCATTGGTTTTTTCTCGAAAGTTAGGAAAACCAGTAAAATAATTAATTTTGTTCCTGCATCTGGTGCTGCAACTCGTATGTTTAAAGTGCTTCTCTATTTCTATAATAATTTTAATAAAATTAATGAGAATCAAGTAAAAGAAGAGGCAATAAAAGGGAACTCTGATTACGAGTTTATTTCAGATTTTATAGAAGGAATAAAAAGTAAAAAATTCCCATTTTATTATGAGCTTGAAAGATTATTAGCAAGAGATAACATATGCATTGATACCCTTATTAAGCAGGGTGAGTATAAAAGCATTCTAAAATATCTGTTAAAATCAAAAGGACTTAACTATGAGAATCTTCCAAAAGCTCTTTTAAAATTCCATAAATATAAAGATTGTTCACGAACTTCAATGGAGGAGCATATAGTTGAGGGCATTGAATATGCAAGAGGTGCAAACAATGTTGTTTGTATCGAATTTGCTGTTTCTCCTGAATTTAAGCAAAAGGTGAAAGATTTTCTTGAGAAGATTTTACCAATTTACAAAAAAGAGAATATTAAATTTGAAATTACAATTTCTGAACAAGAACCTTCTACTAATACAATAGCTCTGAATGAAAAAAAGGATCTGTTAAAAGATTCTAATAACAATCTTGTTTTAAGACCAGGTGGTCATGGAGCTTTGATCAACAATTTAAATAATATTGAAGGGGATATTATTTTTATAAAAAACATTGATAATATAGTACCTGATCATTTAAAAACAGATACTTTTGTATATAAAAGGGCTCTTTGTGGATATTTGTTTCAAGTGCAAGCAAAAGTGTTTGACTACTTAAAAAAACTTTATAATAAAAATGTTAGCAAAAAACATATTGATGAGATCTCATTTTTTTCTGAACATGAGCTTAATATTTTTTTCCCAGAAAAATTTAAGATGTGGGAAAAAGAAAAAAAAGAGGATTTTCTCTTTAAAAAGTTAAATAGACCTATAAGGGTGTGTGGTATGGTAAAAAATGAGGGGAAACCTGGTGGAGGGCCTTTCTGGGTTAAAGATAAAGACAATTCTATTTCTCTTCAAATTGTTGAAAATGCTCAAATTGATTTTACATCAAAAGAACAAAAAGATATTGTGGCTTGTTCTACTCATTTTAATCCAGTAGATATTGTTTGTGGAATTCGTGATTTTATGGGTAATAAATTTAACTTTAATGATTATGTTAACCATGATACTTATTTCATTTCAACCAGGTCAAAAGATGGGGAATCAATAAAAATATTGGAACTTCCTGGGCTGTGGAATGGAGGAATGGCAGATTGGATTACCATTTTCGCACAAGTTCCTTTAATTACATTTAATCCTGTTAAAACAATTAATGACCTGCTTAAAAAGGAGCATCAGCCAATTTAGGATTATGCGTCTGCGAATACTTAGTTCATTGATTCAAATAAAAATATGGGTTTAATTTTTTTTTGAAATTTGATAAAATTAGATAGAGGATATTAAAGAAATTGTCAAAATTGAATTTTAAGAACAAATGGGTTGTGATTACCGGCGCATCCAGTGGTTTGGGAAAGGAAATTGCTAGATACTTAGCTAAATATGAGAAAGCTAATTTAGTAATTGCTGCTAGAAGAGTAGGAAAACTTGAAAATTTAAAGAAAGAGATTGAACAAGCTAATAATACAAAAGTAGAGATCGTTGAAGTAGATTTAAGCCAATCAGAGGGTGTTGATTTTTTATTTAATATCGCTACAAAGATCGGACCTATTTATGGAATAATCAACAATGCTGGTTTTACATATTATGGAAAAACCGAAAAGGCAAAAATTGACAGTTATGAGCAGATCATTGATTTAAATTTTATCGCAGTAATGAAATTAAGTTTATTGTTTTTAGATTATTTCCATGAAATGGGACAAGGTGGGTTGTTGAATATTACAAGTATGGCTGCTTTTATTCCAATCCCGTACCAAAATGTTTATTCTGCATCAAAGCATGCTTCTCAGAGTTTTACAGATGCATTAAGAGAGGAAAACAGGAAAACAGGAATTGTTATTTCTTCTTTTGCACCAGGTGGAATTGCTACAGAAATGATCACTAAATCAGGGCTTGACAAAAAAATAAGTAAAGATAGCATATTTAATATGAAACCAGAGAAAGTTGCAAAAAAAGCTATAAAGGCTTTTAAAAGAGGAAAGCCTATCTCAGTTCCAGGGTTTATGAACAAACTAACTCTTTTTTTTGTGCGTATTTTTCCAAGAAAATGGATTATACGAATATCTGGACTGCTTTATGTTCCCCCTGAAAAATAATAAAATTTAATTCTGATTGGGTATATAACTTTTAGGTTGAGGTAATTTGTTTAATTGCAAGCCCATTTCCTTTGCGATTTCCTTTAATTTGGTATGAATTTGTTTTATGTTTTCATGTCCCATTCTTAAGAGATGTTTTTGTGCAGCATTTAACTTTTCTAATTTTTGGTCAACAAAGGAAAAAGAAATTATCTTCTTTTTAATATAGATATCACCATATACAACGGGAGTGTTCATTAATACTGAAAATGCTTCAAACAGAGAGTCTTCAAATTTTTCCTCAGGGTATCCCAGCTCTTTATAAGCTTCATCTATAAGAGGTTTTAATTGTTTGAAGCGTAATACAAGGGTTTTTGTGTTAATAGAGGTAAATACATTAGAATAAATATTGTA
>JAUXFB010000148.1 GCA_030620255.1 Candidatus Aminicenantota bacterium
CTACTCATCTACCCATTCACTCATTACTTGAGTGCATGTGTCAGTGTAAGTGTCAGTGTAAGTGGAAGAAGCTTTCAGCATTCAGCCGTCAGCCATTTTTAACCAAATCCCAAATCCTACATCCTTTTTACTTTTACCTTTTTCCTTTATACCTTATAAAACCTCTTATACCATTCTATAAATCTTTTTACACCTTCATTCACTGGAAATGCAGGTTTATATCCAAAATCTTTCTCCAGGTCAGAACAGTCAGCTCTTGTTGCTTTAACATCTCCATTTTGTATGGGAAGAAAATTTTTCTCTGCTTTTTTATTTAAAGTTCTTTCAATAGCCTCAATAAAATCCATTAAATTAACTGACTCACTACTCCCAATATTATAAATTTTATAACAAGATTTGCTTGAAGAAGGGTCAGGGGTTTTTTCATCCCAATTTTTATTTATCTTGGGTGGATTATCTATTACTTTTACAACACCTTCAGTAATATCATCAATATATGTGAAGCTTCTTTGCATATCTCCTCTATTAAACACATCAATGGGCTTCCCCTCTAATATTGCTTTTGTAAAAAGGAACATAGCCATATCCGGCCTTCCCCATGGACCATAAACCGTAAAGAATCTGAGTCCTGTACATGGAAACCCGTACAAATGACTGTAAGTGTGAGCCATAAGTTCCGAACTCTTTTTTGTTGCTGCATAAAGGCTTATTGGATGATCTACATTATCATGTGTAGAAAATGGCATTTTTTTATTCATACCATACACTGATGAGCTACTTGCATAAACTAAATGTTCTATATTATTATGCCTGCAAGCTTCCAAAATACTCATAAAACCAGCAATATTACTTTGAATGTATGAATTAGGATTTATAAGCGAATATCTCACTCCTGCTTGAGCAGCCAGGTGGCACACTTTATCAAATTTTTGTTCTTTAAAAAGCTTTGCTATGTTCTCTTGATCTTCCAAATTTAATTTTATGAATTTATAATTTAAATACTTTTCACTTTTATATAATTTATTATATTTGATCTCTTGTTTTATTATACCGGTTTCAGCAAGACGCCCATATTTGAGGTTTACATCATAATAGTTATTTATATTATCCAGGCCAATAACCTCATCTCCTCTTTTTAAAAGAGCTTTAGCTAAATGAAACCCTATAAAACCAGCAGTTCCTGTTACAAGTATTTTCATCATTTACTCCTTAAAACAGCTTTAATGTAATGATTTTTCTGCCTCATGCAATACTTTTAAAACCCTTAATCCCTCTTTTGCATCTGTTTTCGGGGTTTGTCTGCTCTTAATACATTCAATAAAATGAAGCAACTCTTCTCTTAAAGGCTGCTTTTTTTCAAATTGCACAACCTTATAATCTGCTTTTTCTGCAATTGGGATTTTCCCCTTTTCCCACTTGATTTTATGCTCATAGATAAAGAGTTTTTCCTTACTTACATCATCAAAAACAGCCATGTTTTCACTTCCAATAACAACCAATTTCTGCTCTTTGAATGGATGAAGCCAGCTTACAAATATATGAGCTTTAACTCCATTTTTAAATTCAAGCTCAGTTAAAGTAGTGTCAAAAATTGCTTGATTTAAGTATGAACCACCAAATGCTGAAACCTTCTCAGGCTCTTCTCCTCCCATTAACATTAAAATTATGGAAATATCATGAGGAGCAAAACTCCATAGAACATTCTCTTCTGTTCTTAATTTGCCAATATTTAATCTATTTGAATAAATATACCTGATTTTGCCTAAATCACCTCTATCAATCATCTCCTTTAATTTCACAACTGCTGGATGGTATTGAAGGATATGACCAACCATTAAAATCCGTTTCTCTTTTTGAGCAATATTAACAAGCTCTTCACCCTCTTCTTTAGTTAATGCTAAAGGTTTTTCAACCATTACATCCTTTTTCGCAAGCAGATATTTTTTTGCCAGTTCAAAATGTATGCTAGCAGGTGCAGCAATAACCACTCCATTTATTTCAGGATTATCAATCACAAATTTTTCATGTTTTACAAAATTGACATCCGGGAAATCTTCTTTTCTTTTTGAAATAATATCATCGGATTTTTCAAGAACCAGATTGAGTACTTCTAATTCATTCAAATTTCTAAGATGATTTTTCCCCCAATTTCCAGCTCCAACAAGTGCAATGTTCTTTTTCATTTATCCTCCTTTTAATTTACTTGATCATATAAATTGACATTTTTTATATTTCAGACATTTAGATTATATAAAAAATAGTACTTTTTTGTCAAGAAATATTACTTAAATTAAACCTTTTTACAAAAGATTAAGTATAATATAATTTAAGATTAAAACTTGTGAGATATTATTTTATATTCTATTCCATGTAAAAGGAGTTATTATGAAAAGAGGTATATTAATTGCAATTTTAATTATTGTAATTTTTATCATTTTAATAGGTCTTATTGCAGGGTTTATATATACGCAACTCAACCAGGAACCCTATATAGCGGATAATTCCTTTTTAAAGATAAATTTAAAGGGCAGAATCGAAGATAATGAAGATTCCCCTTTTTCAAATACAACAACTGTTGAAGATCTGTTTTACCATATAAAAAGGGCTAAAATTGATAAAAGAATCAAAGGAATAATCCTTAAAATATCATATTTGTGTACAGGATTTTCTACAACTGAAGATATTGGTAGAATAATTAAAGATTTTCAAAAGAGCGGGAAAAAAGTGTATGCATTTATATATTACGGAGGGATTAAAGAATACTATCTCGCAACTTTTGCAGATAAAGTTTATGCTTATAAAGGAGGTGACCTTTTCCTAACAGGTCTTGCAACAGAAGCAATCTTTTTAAAAAACACACTTTCAAAACTGGGAATTAAAGCTGAACTCTTTCAAATTGCAGAATACAAAACAGCAACAAATATTTTTACACAGGATAAGATGACTTCAGCACACAGAGAATCTGTACAAAAACTCCTTGATGATATTTACATATCTAGTTTGCAGGGTATTTCAAAAAACAGGAACATTAAATTAGAATCAATAAAAAAAATAGTTAATGAGTCACCGGTTTCTAATGCAAGATATTTAAAAGCAGGGTTAATTGACAAAATAATTTATGAAGATGAAATTCTTAACTATTTAAAAACAGATTATAAAATAACAAAATTTAAAACTTATAAACAAACCTCTTCACCCAAACCTTTTAAAGCAAAAAAGAAAATTGCACTTATATTTGCCTCAGGTGAGATTAATTCTGGAAAAAGCGGAGGTAAATCTATAACAGGAGATAAGATACTGGGCTCTGAAACACTTTCAAAATATTTAAGAATAGCCAGGAAAAGCCCATCAATAAAAGCTGTAGTTCTGCGAATTAACAGCCCCGGTGGTTCTGCTTTAGCTTCTGATGAAATACGTAGAGAAGCAGAACTGCTCGTTAAGAAAAAACCATTGGTAATTTCAATGTCTGATGTTGCTGCATCTGGAGGTTACTGGATTTCCCTTTCATCTTCAAAGATATTAGCATTACCTCAAACAATAACAGGATCAATAGGAGTTATCAGTGGGAAATTTGTTTTAAAAAGCCTGTATGAAAAAATTGGACTCAATAAAGAGATTTTAAAAACCTCAGAATATGCAGATATGTTCTCTGATTATAAAGAATTCACTCCTTCTGAAAAAGAGAAATTAATGAGAGTAATGAGAAACATATACAATGATTTTTTATATAAGGTTGCTAAGAGTAGAAATATGAAGGTTGCAGATGTGGATAATATTGCAAAGGGAAGGGTATGGTCAGGAGATTCAGCATTAAAATTAAACTTAATTGATAAAATCGGAGGAATTAACAAAGCTTTTGAAGAAGCAAAAAAACTTGCAAAAATCCCAGCTTCTGAAAGCGTTGGAATAAGAATCTATCCAAAGAAAAAATCTTTAATGGATTCAATATTAGGCTTACTATTTAATTTTAAAGGAGCTAAAGCTAAAATAGAAAATCCAATCAAACTTACTATTGAAGAGAAACTTATTCGTTATAAACAATTCTTTCCGGCAATGATGATGCCATTTAAGCTTATTGTTAATTAATGTGAGTGACAGTGTAAGTGTCTGTGTCAGTGGGAAATGCTGAATGCTGAACGCAGTGAAAAGAATGAAAATTATAAAATATTCAGACATTTTAGAAAACAAAAATATTGATTATATAAAAAAGGTTTTAGAAAAAGGCAATATTCTTATTTACCCAACAGATACTATCTATGGAATTGGAGGGAATTTCTTCTCCTTATCTGCACTTGAAAAGATTGACAAAATAAAAGGTAGAACACATAACCCCTACTCTGTTGTAATCTCAGATATTTCAATGCTTAATGATTTAGTAGAAGAGATCCCTGATATTTTTTATGATATTTATAAAAATTTACTTCCAGGTAAATTCACATTTCTTTTTAATGCTTCAAAATCTTTAAGCAAATCTCTTTTAAAAAATAATGAAAAAATCGGGATTAGAATACCTGGTATTCCAAATATATTGAAATTAATAAAGATTTTAAATTTTCCATTAATCTCAACATCAGTAAATAGATCAGGAGAAAAACCCTTAAATGACCCTGAAAAAATTATGAGAGAATTCCCCATACTGCAAACTGCCCCCTTTGACTCCATATTAATTGATTATGGTATCATGTCTGAATCCAAGGGTTCCACAATTATAGATATAAGTGAAAGACCGATCAAATACATAAGAAAAGGAGATGATTATGAAAGGTTTATATTCTGGATGTCTAATATATGAGCTTCTATTTCTTAGCTTCTGTGTTCTACTTTATTTTTTTATTCAACAAATTTCTTAAATAATTACTCTCTTTTGATTTTACATACAATTCAGATATCTTATTATATATGGAAAATCGTTCTTTATTATTTAATTTTTCTAAAAC
>JAUXFB010000239.1 GCA_030620255.1 Candidatus Aminicenantota bacterium
TATTGTCCATGGAACATACATTACTCTTTTAAATGCAGGAAGATTATATCTAAAAATACCTGAGAATAAAGACATCTCAGGGGTTTTATATCTAAGTTCCGGGCTTGGAGGAATGAGCGGAGCACAGGCAAAAGCAGTTGAGATTTCTGGAGGTATAGGAGTGATAGCAGAGGTGGATTACTCAAGAATTGAAACCAGATATAAACAGGGTTGGCTTTCAAAAATGTCTTCGAATCTAGATGAAATTGCTAATTGGGTAAATGAATACAGAAAATTAAAAAAATCCGTTTCAATTGCATATCATGGTAATATTGTTGACCTCTGGGAATACTGTGTTAAAAATAATATTAAAGTTGAACTTGCTTCAGACCAAACTTCATGTCATGAACCATATAATGGAGGGTATACCCCCGTTGGATATACTTTTGAACAGGGAAGAAAATTATTAAAAGAGGATCCTGAAAAATTTAAAAGAAAAGTCAATGAATCCTTAATTAAACAATTCAGTTTAATTCAGGAAATGAGCAAAAGAGGAACTCATTTCTGGGATTATGGAAATTCCTTTTTAAAGGCAGTTTATGATGCAGGTGCTAAGAATGTTGCTCTTAATAAAAATGATCCTTCCGAAGGATTTATTTTCCCGAGTTATGTAGAACACATAATGGGACCAATGTGTTTTGACTATGGGTATGGACCTTTTAGGTGGGTTTGTTTGTCAAATAGATCTGAAGATCTTAGAAAAACAGATAAAGCTGCTATGGAATGTATTGACCCTGATAGAAGAGCAATGGATAGAGATAATTATGAATGGATAAAAAATGCTGAAAAAAATAAATTGGTTGTAGGAACCCAAGCAAGAATTCTATACGCAGATGGAAACGGCAGAATTGAAATTGCTTTAAAATTCAACAAAATGGTAAAAAATGGTGAAATAGGACCTATTATGATTGGAAGAGACCATCATGATGTTTCAGGTACTGATTCTCCTTTTAGAGAAACAGCCAATATATATGATGGAAGCAATATAACTGCTGACATGTCTATCCACAATTTTGTTGGAGATGCTTTAAGAGGTATGTCAATGGTTGTTCTATCAAATGGTGGTGGCGTTGGTATAGGAAAAGCTTTTAATGGAGGTTTTGGTCTTGTACTTGATGGAAAAGAATTGAAAGATAATATTATAAAATCTGCAGTTGAATGGGATGTAATAAATGGAATTTCAAGACGGTCCTGGGCAAGAAATAAACATGCATTGGAAGTTGCATCAAAATGGAATGAAAATAATAAAGATAAAGGCCATATAACCTTACCACATTTAACAGATGAGGATCTAATTGATAAAGTTATGGAAAAATCTTTAAACAAATAAAATATAGAAAAAAGATTTTTTTTCTAAATCAAATAACAGAGGAATTTTTATTTTAGAAGACAAAAGTTTCTTAAACAAAACAACACAACTCGGGAAAGTAACAAAGCTTGATAAAAAATCTCAATCACTTTTTGAAATGTATCGTGACACATATGGAAAAAACATAAAACAATTTAAAGAATACTGGTACTTACCGTTTTCAGAAGGATCAAACTTAATAATATTCCCAAAAGAGAGAAAATCATACTATTATTATAAATATAAAAAAAATTCTGTTCCAGACACCCAACTTACAACCTCAACTGACAACAATATGATACTAAGCTACAATTCTGTAAAATCTCTAAAGCTATTTTTTTCATCAGAGAATGAAGTAGATAAAGTCAAATTAAATATATTTTATAATCCAAAAAACAATTTTATTTCAGGTACAATAACAATATTATACAAAGATCCTACTTCATTAAAGGTTCTACAGCTTAAAAAAAACCTAAACCTCGCTGGGAATTTAGATAAAAAAGCAGTTGGATTGAATGTCTTCAAAAAGGGACCTATATATTTCTTACTTGGACCTGAATCAAATAAATCCGCTCTTTATTATAAGGGATATATCAAACCAGATAATTTATATGATGATATCTTTAAAATGCAGGCTATAGAGTCAGAAAACACTGAAACATTAGACCTTTTCCATTATTTATCCAGAACAGAAAATTTTTATCCAAATCCGGGAAATGAATTTTTCAAATCAGATGTTACAATTACTCTCCCCACTAATTTTAATTGTTTAATATCAGGAACCCTTACAAAAAAAATAACTGTAAATAGAAACATTTTCAAATATACAAGCAAAGATACAAAAGGTATCTCACTCATTTGTGGGGAATTCTTTTTTAAGAGCAGAATAGATTCAATAATTCCAATTAATATTTATAGTTCTAATTTTTGCAGATATTCAAGATATGTAAATAATTCAGAAATCAAAAAAATAGCTGATTTTCTAGTTCAAAAATATGGAGACATTAATATTTCAGAAATAAATATCTTATTTAAAAATGAGCTACACGAAGGGGGTGTTAGTAATAGAGGGTTTATAATCATAAATTTAAGTCCTAAAAGATCAGATGTTCTAGACATTAAATTCAGACACAATCCAATAACATTCAGAGATAATATCGGAGATTACATTGTTCATGAAATATCACATCAGTGGTGGGGCGGGATAATTTCCTGGAAATCTTACAGGGATGTATGGATAACAGAAGGATTGGCTCAATTTTCAGTTCAATATTATTTAAAAAATAATATACCTGATAAAAATTTCAAAAGAATAATAAGAAAGGCAAAAAAATGGATATATAAATATAAAAATAGTGGTCCAGTGATTTACGGAACAAGAATTATAAAACTTGAAGACAACTACGAAGCTTATCAAAGCATTGTTTACAATAAAAGTGCACTTATTTTCCTGATGTTATTTGACATGATTGGAGAAAAAGATTTCCTAAACAGACTCCATTCAATTTTAAACAAATTTAAATTTAAAAGCATTACATCAATGCGATTCATTAAACAATTCATAAATAAAGACAAGATATTATTAAAATTCTTTAAAAAGTGGGTGTATTCAAGAAAATTACCTGAGATCAATTACAACATAAAAATAGATGAAAAAAGTGCAGAGATATCAATTGAACAATTGAATACAGACTTTGTTTTTCCAATTACGTTTAAGGTGAAATCATCAAAGGGAATTTCATTTGAAAAGGTTATAGTGAAACAAAAAACAGAAAAATTCATTATAAAAAGAGATTCATTAATTAAATCAATCAATATAATTGATCCTATTGGTCCAATTAAAATAAGTAAAAGATAAAAAATTTTATTTTAAATTAAACCTTTATTTATCCTAATTTTCTAAAAAAAATACTTTTTTGTTATTTAATATGCTCCTTAAACCATTCATAAACAGACTTCCACCAGAATTGTGCATTTTTTGGCTTTTGGACAAAATGGTCTTCATCAGGGAAATATAACATTTTTGATTTTACCCCTCTTCTCTGCAGAGCTGTAAATAACATTAATCCTTGAGAAACAGGAACTCTATAATCCTTTTCTCCATGAATAATTAGCATTGGTATCTTAAATTTCATAACA
>JAUXFB010000130.1 GCA_030620255.1 Candidatus Aminicenantota bacterium
ATGATATACAGCTCCGGGAAATTCAATTCTTAATGGCCTGGACATAAAATAATTTTACCATATTAAATGTGATAATGAAAGAACTGACCCCGTTGATCTTATTTTACCATATTAAATGTGATAATGAAAGAACTGACCCTGTTAACCGACCCTGTTAACCCCACATTTCATTTTCCCTCCTTAAAAAATTAAAATTTTTATTTTTGTTCTGGTTTTTCTATATAATAAGTACTATTAGATGGATTTGAATCTATACTTACATTACATTTTTTAAATATCTTCTGGATTGTCTCTAAATATTTGAGTCTATAAGTTATTTCAGGACTTCTATTATATTCAACTAAAATGTCATTAAAAGCTTTGGCGCTTCCTTTTGCAGAATTTAATACCTCATTTGAATAAGCTAAAGCCTCTAAAATGATAGAATTGGACTTACCCCTTGCATTTGGAATAATAGAATTAGCATAACCTTCAGCCTCTTTAATAATCTCTTGTTTTTTTTCTTTTGCATCAGATACTGCTCTAAATGATGGAGACACACTCATTGGAGGTGATATATCAGTTAATTCAACTGAAATTATTCTAATTCCGACTTTTAAGTCATCTAATGTTTTTTGAACCTCTTCTTTAATTTTAAAACGTAAAAGAGATTTACCTATAGTCATTACATTGTCCACTTTCATTTTTGCAAGTTCGTGATTTAAATGCATCTCCCCTGTTGCTTTTACTATTGAGTTTACATCTTCTGAATTAAATAGATAATCAGAAAGATTTTTAACATCATAACTTATTGCTGCTCTTACAAGGATCAAGTTTTCATCGCCAGTAAAATTTTCAATATCAACAAATTCCTCTTCTTCATCTGACTTCTGGATCAAAACCTTCTTTACTTCACTTACATGAGCTTTAATTACCTTTTCAAAAGGTAAGGGAATATGATAGTGAATACCGGATTTTGTAACCTCTTTTAAAACCTTACCAAATCTGATTACTAAAGCATTTTGGCCACTTTGAAGAGTATAAATTCCAGTTGCAAGGTATATTGTTAGAACTAGAGTTATGAAGATTAAAATTTTCTTGCTTATTCTATTTTTTCTCATTCTTATTTCCTGAAAATAGGGCTTTTAAAATTGCTGATTTCTCATCAAGTACAATCATTGTTTTTTTATTGAACATTTTCTCATAGGCTTGTAATGTTCTTAAATAACGATAAAAATCAATGTTCTTTTTATAGGAATCTCCATATATTTTCATTGCTTCAGCCTCTGCTTTACCCTTAATTATTGAAGCCTGACTCTTTGCTTTAGCAATAATAGTTCTTGATTCTTTATCTGCCTCGGCTTTTATCTTCAAAGCTTGTTCTTCACCTTCAGCAATATATTTTTTAGCAATCCTGTCACGTTCAGCTCTCATTCTTTTATAAACTGCAAGTGTATTTTCATATGGTAGCATAACTCGCTTTATAAATACCTGACTTACTCGAATTCCTAAAGCTTTTCCATCTCTGTGTATTAATTTAGTTAATTCTGCATTCATTTCCCTGAATTTGATCTTATTCGGATCAACATTTATAATATCAGATAGTTCTCTTACTCCCAGTAACAAACCAGTATGAGAAGCTAATAGATCAGTTATTCTCATTTCAAGCCCCTTTTTATTTCTTACAGTTTTTATAAAAAGGATGGGATCTGATATTTTATAACATACAGCACTTTCCAAAATAAGATTTTTTTTATCAGCTGTTAAAAATTCTGAAGGACTGGGCTGAAGCATAGTTAAACGAGAATCTATCTTTTCAACACTGTTGAACGGATAAGGAAATTTAAGATAAATCCCTGAATCGGTTATAATTTTTACTGGTTTACCAAAACTCATTAAAATAGACATCCTTCCTTGATAAACCACAGTAGTACAAAGTATATAAAATAATATCACAGCTAAAATAAAAACCATTAAATAAATATATTTTTTTTTCATTTTTTTCATTCTCCCCAATTATTTTCATATTTTTCAGATTTAATATCTTTTATCTTGTTTTTTGTTTCAGATGAATAAATTCTACGTTTTGTTTTTGTTGGTAAAATATAAATAAATTTATCTTTAAATGTTTTCTCCACTGTTTCCCACCAGAGCCTTATCTTATTAACCCTTTTATATTTACCAAAATTTCTATTTTTAAAAAGGAAACTTTTTGTTTCTCCCTTTGCAATATCAATTCTTTCTACAGAAAAAGCATATGACTCTAAAATTTCGGTTTCTGCTTTCCCACGTGAACGAGGTAGCAAATCATTTGCATAAGCGTTTGCTTTATGAACAATCTCATTCTTCTGCTCTCTTGCAGATGCTACTGCACGGTACTCAGGTACAACCTCAATTGGCGGGTGAGCTTCTCTCATATAGACATTAAGAATCTTTACTCCAATAAGCATCCTTTGTGCTGCTTTTTTCATATTCCTTATCAATTCCTTCTGGATTGTGCCTCTCTCTGAAGTTAAAAGTGCATCCAAATTATAATGTGCTAATACAGTATGTATTTCATAACAAAATAGGCTTCTAATAATCTCATGGCTATTTTCACAATTCAATGCATACTTTACAGGATCTATAATTCTGTAGTAACATATGAAATTTGTATCAACCAAATTTTCATCTCCAGTTAAAGCAATAGCTTCTTCAGGCGCTTTTGAAAATCTACCCTCAGTGTGTGTGAATTCCCATAAATATGCTTCAGGTTCAGCTCCTTCATAATTCCAGTTAGTTCTAAAACCACTCTCTACTCTGGCAATGACTTGAGTGTCAACTTTAATTACATTGCCAAAGGGTTTTGGTAAATGAAAATGAAGCCCAGGAGGGTTCATATCAACAACTTCACCAAATAAAAGCTTTACTCCTGTTTGATAAGGTAAAATATTATAAAAACCGGTTCCTATATAAAGTATAATAACAAGGAATATGTTTGAAAGGATAAGTTTTTTTTTGTTTTTTAAAATCCAATCATCAGGAAAGAATATCTTTTGAGTTACTGTAGATCCAATCTTTTTAAATACTTGAACAAATCTTTCCCATATTCTTTTTATATTTCTCTGAGCCTTTTCTGAGAGTTTCTTTTTAGAATAAGATTTTAGCAGTTCAGGGAGATTAAGAAATGAGATAGCTTTAACAAACATATTAATACCAATACGTAGGATAAAAATACCTACTATAAAAGTCATCGCCTTCTCTATATGAATTGAAAAATATCCCAGAAAAAGTGTTAACCATACTCCAAGAGAGGTGAAAAAATCTGAATATGTATGCATTCCCTCTGCAATAAAGGCAATAGAATTATGCTTTTCACCAATTTTTCGTTTGAAATGCGACATTTTTATAGCAATAGCACAAGCTATACTTATACCCAGAAATGCAATAACCAGAGGAATACCAGAGGTTAAACTATACCTGGGATCTTCTTTTACAAAAACATCAAAAATAACCTTGAAACTCCCAAAAATCAGTACAAATGAGATCAATAATGCAACAATGCCTTCTGCATGTTTTGCCCATTTATTTTTTTTAAAACTATGATTTACTATTATTGAAATTAAAACTGTAAGGGTTATTGCTAAATCTCCTCCTGAATGTAAAGCATCAGCAACTAATACAGCACTCCCAGTTATTCTTGACAAGAAATATTTAAGTAATACAAGAAATATATCTGCACCTATTGCTAAAAAAGATGCATTTACCAGAGCTTTGAAACGAACTGAACCTGATTCAGGTTGATTTGATTTCTCTTCCATAAGTCACTACCCCTGTTTGATGTATAATTTATAATCTAAAATAAAACACACAACAACACCAATAAATATAGTAAAACACATAAAAAGTCAATAAAAAGAAATAATTTGTTGAACTTTGACAAAAAGTAAATAGTATTCTTCTACCCTAAATTTGTTTTTTTCTTGAAATATAAATAATACCACCAATTATTCCCAAAATAAGGTTAAAAATCATATCCAAAAAGGAAAAACTTATTGCATATTCAGGGGAAAAAGAATAAAATACAAAAAATTTAATAAGAACAAGTTCTCTGATTCCAATTCCATTTATTGATATAGGTATAGATAAAGCAAGCAATAAGATGGGAATTGTAAAAAAGTAATCAAAAAAAGGTATATCAACACCAATTGATATTCCAATAAAATAGTAATGTATTATCACATTCAATTGAAGCAAAAAAGACAATAAAAAGACTCTTTTCATCAATTTTTTTTGTTTTAATGAATTCTTTATTACAAACAGAAATTCATCTAATTTTATAGAAAGTTTGTTCAGGAAATTTTTCTTAAATTTGAATTTGCTAAAAAAACCTAAAGGTAATACTTTCCATAAAACCAAAAAAAAAGCAATTCCAATAACACCTGCAAATAATGCAACCAAAATTATAAGTGATTCTTGTACAAAATTTATTTTAATAACTGATGATATTAATGCAAAAAAGAGAAGAACGATAATACCGCTCATTCTTTCTATAACTATAATGGCTGTAGATGCAGAAACTCCCTTTTCAATCTTTTTTGTATCTGAAATTCTTATTATATCTCCCCCAAATCTTGTAGGTAAAAAATGGTTAAAAAAACATGAAACAAGATATGATTTTGATAGATCAAGAATAGAATATTTTGAAGACTGATTCTTGAGTAATAACTTCCACCTTGCAGCTGAAATCAAAATTCCTATTGAATGAAGACTAAAAGCAAAAATAATATAGGGGAAATAGGCTCTTTTTAATACTTCAACAATCTCTTTAGGATTTGCTTTAAAAAAAACCAAATAGACCAGTAAAGAGAACCCAAAAACCAACTTTAAAAAAAATAATAACTTTTTTTTCATTAATCAGCCCTTGGGTGAAATTTTTTATAGACTTTTAAAAGATCAGAATAGTTTAATGTTGTATATTTTTCAGTAGTTGAAAGGTTTTCATGCCCTAAAAGCTCCTGAATAACTCTTAAATTTGCACCTCTTTGAAGCAAATGAGTTGCAAATGAATGGCGAAAAAGATGAGGATAAATTCTTTTATTTGATTTCATAACTTCTTTATAAGATTTTTGTACTATCCTTTCAACAGACCTTTCTGTTATTTTTTCTCCTCTTGAATTTAAAAATATAAATTCATTTTTGACTTTAAATTTTATTTCAGCTTCATCTAAGTATTTTAATAATATATCCCTTGCTTTATCATTAAACGGCACAATTCTCTCTTTCTTCCCCTTACCCATTACTCTTAGTACAC
>JAUXFB010000292.1 GCA_030620255.1 Candidatus Aminicenantota bacterium
AATGCTTTTTTAAAATCTCCCGAATTTTCGTAAGCTTGACCTAAAAGATAGAACCACTCAATATTAGATTCATTTATGGTTTCATTTGTAACTAGAGTACCGATTTTTTCAATTACAAGTTGATATTTCCTATTCTTTAAAAATATAGTTGCCATTTGAGTTACTGAAATTTTAAAATCAGGTTCATTTGTTTTTATTTTTTGAAAATTTTGAAGAGCTCTTTTTTCATTATCTAATTTAAGAAATGAAATGCCAGCATTATAAAAACTTTCAGCTTTTTCATACAACTCACCTGCTTTTTGATGTTTTTTGTGTTTGAATGATATATCTGCTGCCATTTCCCAATCTCCACCCATTTCAAACATTTTCGCAGCTTCTTCTTCATTTGATGCTTTTAAGTAATTGTCTGCAGCTAAAAGGTAATTTTGATTCATAAAATAACAATAAGCTGCTTTATCATATGTTTTATTCCATTCGAATAACTCAGCAGCTCTTGTATAATCTTCACCTTTTAAAAATAATTCAGCAGCTTTAATAGTATCACCTCTTGCAAACGCATCTTCTCCCTTTAGTTGCTGTGCGATCTTTGGTTTGTTTATTTTTTCATATATTTCTGCAGCTTTTAAAGGAAGTTGAGCTTTTTCAAAAAGTTTCGCAGCTTCATCCAATTTCTTCAATTTGATTGCAAGTTGAGCAGCTTTTTCCAATTTGTTGTTTTTTAGTAATAGTTGGTAAGCTCTTTCAGTATCATCTGTCTTTATATACAATTCAACAGCTTTAAATAATTCATTATCTAAAATGCTTGAATTATGATAACCAACTAAAGTGTCAGAATTTGTTAAAAACCATTTTTCAAAATTATAAGCAGCTTTTTTTAAATTCCCCGCCTTTTCGTAAATATATGCTGATTTTTTATAAAAACCCTTTTTTTCATAAATTTGAGCAGCTTTTTCATACCTTCCATGATTGTAATATAACTCTGCTGCTTCCTGGTATCTATTATTATTTTCGAGAATATTAGCTGCTGCTTCAATATTCTTCCTCTTAGTATATATATTTATTATAGCATCAATGTTCCCACATTGTTTATATGTTTCAATTGCCTGGGTTTCATTATGTAGTTTCTCATAGAGTGCTCCCAATTCGTCATATTCTTGACCTGTTTCATAGATCTTGATTGCTTGTTTGTAATTACCAATATCTTCATGTATTTTACCTGCTTTTAAATACATCCCCTGTTTCAGGAACTTATTTGCTTGTTTCATCAAATAAGATTTTTTGAATAATATTGAATAGAAAGCATCAAAAAACGATTTATCTTGAATATTAAGGACTTTTGCTAATGTTAGAAATTCGTAAACTATTTTTAGAATAACATAAATTACGATAAGAATAACCACAATTTTAATTAGAGGATTATCTTCTAAAAATTGTAAAATCTGTTTCATTTTCTAATAGAAAAGTATAACAAAACTAGTAAAAAAAATCAATTACAATTGACAAATCAGATCATAACATATATAATTTTTATTAAAAAGAGGTTAAAAAAAAGAGATTTGTAATGTATTTAGAGGGTTTTTGATAAGTGCATATTCTCTTTAATGATTTGAAAAAATTGAATTCGTTTTTATCGAAATTGGATGAAAAATGTTTAATTTAAAGTGAAATGGAAAAAATATTGATAATAGATGATGAAAAAAATATAGTGGTTTCCCTGGCTTCAATTCTTGAAGATGAAGGTTACAAAGTTTTTTTTGCTTCATCCGGTGAATCTGGGATAGAAAAATATAAAAATATAAACCCTGATGCAATTTTTCTCGACATATGGCTTCCAGGAATTGACGGTTTGGAAACAATGAAAAAAATATTGGAGATAAATCCAATTCAAATAATAATAATGATTTCAGGTCATGGGAATATAAGCTCTGCTGTTAGTGCGGTTAAGGATGGAGCTTATGATTTCCTTGAAAAGCCTTTAAATCTTGAAAAAGTTATGTTTGTTCTAAATAGATCAATGGAATATAAAAAGATTCTTGATGAAAATAAAAAATTAAAGTCTATACTATATAAAAATGTTGAACTTAATGAGGATGATAGAAAAAAAATAAAAAAAGAAAGTACGGGAATTACAGAATTTGATATTAACAACACAAAATCTTTAAGCAAACAGAAGACTGTAAGAGATAGTAATATATTTTATGGCATTGGCTTGCATTCAGGTGAAAAAACTGGAATGGTTATTAAGCCTTTGGAAGTTGGTAAAGGAATTAGATTTGAGAATATTTCTAAATATGGTTACATACCTGCTAAAGTTGAGTATCTTGATACAACGAACTATGCAACTTCAATAAGAAAGGATAATTTAGAGGCAAAAACAATAGAACATTTTATGGCAACCTTACATGCATTTGGTATCACTAATCTGTCAGTAAAAATAAACAGAGAAGTTCCAATAGGGGATGGATCTGCCAGCAATTTTTGTAAATTTATTAAAAATAGTGGTATTGTTGAACAGGATGCTTTTATACCTGATATTGTAATTGCAAGAACTTTATTGATTGGAGATGAAAGTGAAGATGGAAAATATATTAAAGTAGAACCATCTAATAATTTTTCAGTGAAATATACAACAATATACCCAGAGCCTCTTGGAAGGATAAGTTATGAGTTTGTTTTGGACTCGATTGAAAATTTTGAACGAGAAATTGCGCCAGCAAGGACTTATGGATTTGTTGATGAAATCAGCAAGTTATCCAAAATGGGACTTGCAGAGGGTGGCAGGATGAACAATTTTATTTTGATTGATAATGGAAAGGTGATTAATACAAAATTGAGATTTGTCGAAGAATTAGCCAGGCATAAG
>JAUXFB010000285.1 GCA_030620255.1 Candidatus Aminicenantota bacterium
CCGGGATGGGGATCATTGCAGTGGCTGGAATCGTAGTGAAAAACGGGATAATCATCATTGATTATACGGATAAACTCATTGCGCGGGGCGGTGATAAAACAGAGGCGATCATCCAGGCAGGAGCTACCCGTCTCACTCCGGTTCTGCTAACGGCCCTCTCAACAATTCTCGGCCTTATGCCTCTTGCCATTGGCATGAACATAAACTTTTCGACTCTATTTACCGATCTTAACCCGCAGATTTACTTCGGCGGTGATAATGTGGCTTTTTGGAATTCTCTTTCATGGACCATCATTTTCGGACTCTCTTTTGCCACCCTATTGACCCTTATCGTTATCCCGGCCATGTACAAGATCGGATATGCCAAGAATAAATCTAAGCTTTAAGCCCTCTCTAAGTTCAAATTTTTTGCTTTTGATTAACAAAAGGAGTGTGATATTATATAGTGCTTATTTTCAATAGCATTTTTAAACGTTTTTTTGTCAGAAGATTGAGATCATAAAGAAAGAAGGAGAATAGTAAAATGGCTGTAACCGTAAAGAGGAAAAAAATCCATTTTTACCCTAATCCAAAAAGAGTTATTGCCCGATTCTATCTGCCAGTAAAAGAGGATAGAGCAAAAATCATTGTAAATGACATAGCCAAACTTGATGAAGCGGAAGCAAGTCGAATACTTAATCAAATATTGAGCAATTTTTCTAAAAGACATCGAAACATTTCAAAAATATTTGGGAATAGTTTTAACTCTCTAAAAGAAATTTTAGGGAATATTAATAAAAAAAAACCGCTAAGTTTGAAAAAAAAATTATTGATTGGTTCTTACTTCACAACAGAATTCTCCATTGAATCAGCTGCTTTTTTTAATCCGTCCATTATTGAAGCCCCTGATCAAAGCAATTTACAAGAAGGTCAGAAAAGAATAATTGTAAGTTTTCGCGCCACTGGTGAGAAACATATTTCATCTATTGTATTTCGCCAGGGGATCATTAATAAAGATAATAGTTTAAAATTCCAACCTGAAGGAAGATTGGTGGATGTTCCCGAGACCATCAAACGTTATGTATATAAAAAAAGCATTGTTTTGAAAAAACTTCCGGAAATGCATATTCAAAAAGATGTGGTCAATATAGCGATGGATAAATTGGGAGAAACTTTTATCTACGGTGAATTAAAACACAGTATAGATGAAACCTTAAAACAGGTTAAGGTTACTCCCAGTAAGATGAAGGTCCTAGATGCACTCATGTGGTTGGCCAGATCTCATTATGAGGTCAAATTTTCACTGGATACAGCAATATCTGAAAGAGTTCTCTTTCCTGTTTCATATACGGAAGTGAATGGAATTGAAGATGCCAGATTTGTAAAATTTACTGACGACGACGGTAAGGTCACCTACTATGCCACCTACACAGCTTATGATGGTTTTACCATCCTGCCAAAATTGATGAAAACAACCGATTTTTATCATTTTAAAGTAATGCCTATTAATGGAGCATATGCTCAAAATAAGGGGATGTCCCTTTTTCCTCAAAAAATTAATGGAAAATATGCCATAATTTCTCGATCAGATGGTATCAACAATTACATAATGTTTTCAGATGATATAAATATCTGGGAAACAGCAAAAAAAATCCAAGAGCCTTCCCAACCATGGGAACTCATCAAAATAGGTAATTCCGGCTCACCTCTGGAAACCGAAAAGGGATGGTTACTCATTACCCACGGTGTCGGTCCAATGAGAAGTTACAGTCTGGGGGCTATCCTTCTTGATAAAAATGATCCCTCTAAAGTCATTGGTCACTTAAATGAGCCACTCCTTATTCCCAATGAAGAGGAACGGGAGGGTTACGTGCCCAATGTTGTCTATTCTTGTGGTTCCATCATTCATAACAATGAGTTAATTATTGCCTATGGAATGTCTGATTATGCATCGGGTTTTGCTTGTATTAGCCTGGATGAAATTTTTGATAAATTAACCTACAACTGATAGATTTTGATTTTATGCTTCCTTAATATTTTTTATCTCTTGTTCGTATGCCAAAAGGACGGTCATATGAGCAATCTTATATACAATGATGCTTTCTGCCCCTTGATTCCCATTGATGCCATGACTTTCTATTCCATCAGAACATCCACAGGTTTTAAAATCATACAGGGATATATTTAAATCATTTTCCCCCAGAAACCACCTATAAGATGTAAACATTTTTTCCAGGAAGGTTTTATCCTTACTGATCAAATAAGCCTGATAATACATTAAAACCATTGCTGCAGAGTCAATAGGTTGCTGAGCAAACCGCGAACATTCACCACCTTTTTTATACCAGTTATCGCTGCCAACCAGCGATAGGTATCCTTTTTTTAAGGTTATTTTTTCTAAAAATTTTATGGATTCACAGGCGACATTTAAAATATTTTCATCTTTAATTTCTTCATAGGCATATAAAAGTGAGAGAGGAATTATACCATTGTCATAAGCTAAAATCGGTTCAAACCAATGCCAGTTTTGTGTTTTGTGTTTTTTATAACTTCTCATTATCTTGTAAGTCATATCTTTAAGGATATTTTTTATTTCCTTATTATCGGGAAAAACTTTTAAAAAATAACAGATACCCATAATGGTGTTAGCCATACCCCTTATAAATTTTAAATTATTAAAATTTGGAAAAGATTTTTTTAAGATTTCTAGAGCAATCTTAAAAAATGGATTGTTTGGCGGATAATTAACCAGATATCCCAGGGCCCATATAGTTCTACCGAATGCATCTTCCGAACCTACTACAACAATAAAATCCCGTTTGAAACTCAAGCAATTCTTAAAAGTACCATTATCATTGTGCATATAATTAATAAAACTCAAATAAATGGACATCAGCTTTAACACCTCTTTACTCTTTCTCTGCTTAAAGACCATAAGAGACATTAAGAGGGCGCGAGCATTATCATCCAGGCAATAACCTTCTTTAAAGTTGGGAATAA
>JAUXFB010000082.1 GCA_030620255.1 Candidatus Aminicenantota bacterium
AAATTTGGATTTAATATTAAGATAGTTGAACCTGAAATTCTTTATGGAACAAGAATATCAAGCTCAATTATTAGAGAAAGACTTTTTAAAGGGGAAATTAAAGATGCTAACAAAATGCTGGGAACAGAATACTATATAGAGGGTATTGTAATAAAAGGTAAGAAAATTGGAAGAGAATTGGGTTTTCCAACTATAAACATAAAACCAGACAACCAGATACTACCTGAAGGTGTTTTTAAAACCCAGGTAAAAATTGATAATAGAATTTTTGACTCAATAACAAATATCGGGTTTCGTCCAACATTTTATGGACAGGAAAAAAGGGTTGAATCTCATGTTTTTGGGTTTGATAAAATTATATATAATAAAGAAGTGAGAATCTTTTTTGAAAAAAAAATTAGAAATGAAGTAAAATTCGATTCAGAAAAGAGTCTGGCTAAACAGATAGAAAAAGATATAAGAAGCTTGAAAGTTGACAAACATAGAGTTTTTTGATAATGATAGATTTGTTTTAAATCAGGAGTAATTGAATGGAAAAAGATGGTGTGAAGAAATCAAAAGAATTGAAATCTAAGATTAATGCTAAAAAAAATATTGAGAATGAAAAGAAAAATAAAAAGAAATCAGATATTTTAAATAAGAAAAAAACAGATACTAAAATAAAATCAGTAACAGAAAAAAAACAGGATCTTTTTGTTAGATTTAGTGTTAAAATTCCAAACAAAGAAGTCATAAATGCTATTGATGAGGTTGTTAATAAATATTCTTCAGAAGTGAAATTACCAGGTTTCAGAAAAGGGAATGTACCGGTTGATATAATAAAAAGCCATTATAAAGAAGCTATTACTAATGAAGCTCTTGATAAATTAATAGAAAATAATGTTTTAAAAAAAATTCAAAAAGAAAAGATGCATATTGCTTCTCAGCCAATAGTTAATAAGATAGATTACAAAGAAGGAGAAGACCTAAAAGCTGATGTATTGGTTGAACTTCTTCCTGAAATAAAATTACCTGATTTTGAAAAAATAGAAATTGAAATACCCAAAGAAGAGTTAAAAATAGATGATTATGATGAAGATAAACAGATAAATGCAGTACTTGAAGCAAATAAGAAACAAGTTCCTTTAAAAGATAGAGCAATAAGAGACAATGATATTGTTTTATTGAAGTGTCAGTCAAAAATTATTCAAACAAAGAAGATGTGTCCAAGGAAAACTGAAAATTTTAATGTTAATAAAGAAGAAAAATTTGAAATTATGGATTTATATGATGAAATTGTTGGTAAAAATCTAGGGGATAAAGTTGTATTTAAAAGAAAGTATCCAAAAAATTATGTAAAAAAGATCTGGGCTGAAAAAAATATGGAACATTATGTGGAAATTGATGCTATATATGAGTTTAAGAAACCTTTATTAGATAAGGAATTTTTAAGCTCAATTGGTGTGAAAGATGAAGAAGCTTTTAAGAAACAATTAAAAGAGGAGTATGAAAAATACACAAAAAACCAAAGGGAAGAAAAAATAAGAAATAAAATTATAAAGAAACTAACTGAGATTATTGATTTTCCAATTCCCAAAACTTTAATTGAACAGGAGTTAATGAGAATGAAGCCAACTATTGACCAAGCATCACAAATTGAAGATACAAAAAAGAGAAAAGAGTATATAGATTTAATAAAAAATAATGCTGAAGAATCTGTTAAGTTTTTATTGATCTTTAATTCTATAATGAAGAAATTTAAATTTGAGGTTAATAATGATGAGGTTGAAAAAGAGTATAAACAAATTGCTGAACAAAATAAGTTACCTTTAACAGAGGTTCGTAAGTACTATATTGGATCTAATAAAGTTAATGAATTAAAAGAATCTTTATTAAATATTAAAATAATAAATTTTTTAAAAGAAAAAGTAAAAATAAAAGAGGTTTAAAATGGCTTTAATACCAATTGTTGTAGAACAAAGTGGAAATATTGAAAGGTCTTATGATATCTATTCGAGATTATTAAAAGATGGGATTATATTCATTGGTTCTGCTATTGATGATAATACAGCAAATGTTGTAATTGCTCAGTTATTATTTCTTGAAGCAGAGGATCCTGAAAAGGATATTTCTCTATATATAAACTCACCCGGAGGAATAATAACTTCTGGAATGGCTATTTATGATACAATGCAGTTTGTAAAGAATGACATTGTAACCATTTGTATTGGCCAGGCTTCTTCAATGGCAGCAATCCTTCTTGCTGCAGGTGCAAAAAACAAGAGATTTTCACTTCCTAATTCAAAAATTGTGATACACCAACCTTTAGGAGGTTATGAAGGCCAGGTAACAGATATATTAATACATGCTGAAGAAATAAAAAGGATTAAGCAGAATACAATAGATATTTTAGCCTTTCATACTGGCAAAAAAGAGAGAGAAGTAGAAGCTGATATTGAAAGGGATAATATTATGAATGCTATTGAAGCTAAAAATTATGGTATAATAGATAATGTGATAAGTTCAAGAATAGAACAGAAAGGATTAATAAAGATTAAAGAGTAAGAAAAATGGAGTAAAATTGAATAAAGAAACAAAATGCAGTTTTTGTGGAATTCCACAATCAAAGGTTTTTAAACTGATAGCAGGACCAAATGTTTTTATTTGTAATGAATGTATTAAAACTGCATATAACCTTGTTTATAATTCTACTGAGTATTCCAGTTTAAAAAACAAAAAATCACACAAAACTTTAATTCCAGAACAAATTAAAAAAAAACTCGATCAATATGTAATTTCACAAGATTTAGTAAAGAAAAAGCTCTCTGTTGCAGTTTATAATCATTATAAGAGGGTTGATAATTACAAAGCTGTATCAAATATTGAGATAAAAAAAAGTAATGTTTTACTAATTGGTCCTACAGGTACAGGTAAAACATTGCTTGCTGAAACATTAGCAAAAATATTGGATGTACCTTTTGCTATTGCTGATGCAACCACTCTAACTGAAGCAGGATACGTGGGAGAGGATGTAGAGAATATTTTGTTAAAATTATATCAGGCGTCAGGAGAGAATAAAGAATTAACTGAACGTGGAATTATATATATAGATGAAATTGATAAAATATCAAGAAGAAGTGAAAACCCGTCAATTACAAGAGATGTGTCAGGAGAGGGAGTCCAACAAGCTTTACTTAAAATAGTTGAAGGCACTGTTGCAAATGTACCTCCTTTGGGGGGACGTAAACATCCACATCAGGAATTTCTAAAAATTGATACAAAAAATATTCTTTTTGTTTCAGGGGGAACTTTTGTTGGGCTTGATAAATTAATAAAAAAGAGAATGAAAGAAAATGTGATTGGTTTTAATTCTCAAAATAGATCAGACCAAATAAATAACACTAATATTTTCAAATATGCTCAAACAGGAGATTTGATTAAATATGGATTAATTCCAGAGCTTGTGGGTAGATTTCCAATAATTGCTGTTTTAAATGAATTAGATAAAGACCACTTGTATAGAATATTAACTGAACCAAAAAATGCAATAACAAAACAATTTAAAACTTTATTTGAATTAGATGGAGTAAAAATTGAGTTTTTAGAAGATGTGTTAATAAAAATAACTGAAGAAGCAGTAAATAGGGGGGTTGGAGCAAGGGGGTTGAGAGCTATTTTTGAAGAAATTATGCTTGATCCGATGTTTGAAACACCATCAAAAAAGGAAAAGATTGATAAAATAACAGTTGATTTTAATTTTTTGAAAAATAAAAAATGGATAGCGTAAAAAATAAAAAGTTAACTATTCCTTTAATACCTTTGAGGGAACTTGTAACATTTCCCTGTACAATCATTCCAATACTTGTTGGAAGAGAAAAGTCAATAAATTCTCTTAAAAATTCAGTTAAAAAATATAATAAATTAATATTTTTATCAGTTCAAAAGAATCAATTAAGTGAAATTCCTGATTCAAGTGAAATATGTAGTGTAGGTGTCATTGCAAAGATTGAGAAGTCTTCTGAACAAAATAATGGAAGTTTTAGAGTAATAATACAAGGTTTAAAAAGAGGTAAAATAATTAGATTTATTAAAGAAGATGAGTATTTTCTTGCTGAAGTTTCAGTGCTTGAAGAGACGGTTGAAGCTGGGAAAGATCTATTTGCATTATCTAAAGATTTAATGATAATTTTTGAAGAATATATAAGCTTAAAAAGAATAAAACTTCGTAATATTATAGCTAAAATGGAAACTAATCAAGTTTCCGAAGTTACAGATATTATTATTTCTATTCTAAATATCCCTATAAAAATAAAACAATCATTATTGGAAGAGTTAAATATATATAAACGTGGATTAAGAGTTCATAATATATTAAAAAAAGAAATATTTAAATTAAGGTCAATGGGTAGAACTGACCCAAGAAAAACAAAAGATGACATTCAG
This sequence comes from Candidatus Aminicenantota bacterium, assembly GCA_030620255.1. Lineage (GTDB taxonomy): Bacteria > Acidobacteriota > Aminicenantia > UBA2199 > UBA2199 > JAUWNT01. The sequence goes on from JAUXFB010000082.1 coordinate 4,423, forward strand.
GATAATGATATTGGAAGTTATAGAAAAAAAATAGAGTCTGAAAAACTCCCTGAACGTGTAAAAATAAGGGCAAATGAGGAACTCGAAAGATTATCAATGATGGCTCCATATTCTGCTGAAAGCACTGTTTCAAGATATTACCTTGATTGGTTACTTGCAATTCCATGGGATAAGCTTAAGAAAGAAAATAAAGATATAAAAAAGGCTTCATTAATATTAGATGAAGATCATTATGGGCTTAATAAGGTTAAAGATAGAATTCTTGATTATCTTGCAGTAAGACAACTTGTAAAAGATTCAGGAGGTGAAATTCTCTGTTTTGTTGGTCCTCCCGGAGTTGGGAAAAGCTCTCTGTCAAAATCAATTGCAAGGGCACTTAATAAAGCATTTGTAAGAACTTCTCTTGGAGGCGTAAAGGATGAGGCAGAGATAAGGGGTCACAGAAGGACTTACATTGGCTCTTATCCGGGTCAGATCATAAAGGGATTAAAAAAATCTAAATATATGAACCCTGTCTTTCTATTAGATGAAATAGATAAATTGAGTTCAGATTTCAGGGGAGACCCTGCCTCAGCATTAATTGAAGTACTTGATCCTGAGGAAAATTTTGAATTTGTTGATCATTATATTGATCTTGAAATAGACCTATCTCAGGTATTTTTTATAACAACTGCTAATACTATTGATCCTATTCCTCCAGCATTAAAAGATAGAATGGAAATAATAGAAATTTCAGGTTACACTGAAAGAGAGAAACTTCAAATAGCAAAGGGGTTTTTAATAAAAAAGCAAGCAAAGAAAAATGGGCTAAATCCAGATGATATTATTATTGAAGATGATTTGATTTTGAAAATAATTAATGAGTATACCAGAGAATCAGGTGTTAGAAATTTAGAAAGACAAATTGCAATCATAATGAGAAAAATTGTCCGTAGTGTTGTAGAAAATGGAGTGTCTGAAAAAGAAAAAAAGAGATTTGAGCTTAAAGAAACTCTATTAAGAAAATATCTGGGAATAGCAAAATTCAATATGCTCAAAATATCAAACAAAAATGAGGTTGGAGTTGCAACTGGCCTGGCATGGACTGCAGTTGGTGGAGATATTCTTGTAATTGAAGCAGGATTTTTAAAAGGTAAGGGAGAACTCATATTAACTGGAAGACTGGGTGAAATAATGAAAGAGTCTTCCTCAACTGCATTTAGTTATGCAAAATTAAAACTCTTTGATTTAGATTTAGATACAGATGAAATTGAAAAATATAACATACATCTAAATATCCCTGAAGGCGCTGTACCAAAAGAAGGACCTTCAGCTGGGGTTACTCTTGCAGTTTCAATTATCTCACTTTTAACAGGAATACCTGTTAAATCGAATTATGCAATGACAGGAGAAATTACTTTAAGAGGGAAGATACTTCCTGTTGGAGGTATAAAAGAAAAGATCATAGCTGCTCATAGGTATGGAATTAAGAATGTATTAATTCCTCTTGAAAATAAAAAAGATTACGAAGAGGATATTCCTGAGGATATTAGAGAAAGTATGAGATTATTTTTTGTTGATAATATGAATGAATTATTGGATATTGTTTTAGAAAAACCCTTAAAAATAAAAAATATAAATAGTAGAGTTATAAAGCCCTTTTTAAATTCAAAAATACAATAGAACTGTAATTTAAAATAACTAAAATTAATGTTATGAAAATTAAAAATATCGAATTAGCTAAAACATCTTTTATTTATAAAGAAATAATCAATGATAGACTACCAAAAATCGTATTTATTGGAAGATCCAATGTAGGTAAATCTTCATTGATAAATAAACTTTTAAATAGAAAAAAATTGGCAAGGATAAGTTCAAAGCCTGGTAAAACAGTAAGCATAAATTATTATTTAATAAATGAAGAATTTTACTTTATAGACTTACCAGGATATGGATTTGCAAAGATTTCAAAAAAAGAGAGTGAAAGAGTGAAAGCATTGGTTGCTGATTTTTTTGAGAAAACTGAGAATATTAAATTAATAGTAATATTAATTGATTCAAGAAGGGGATTTATGAATTCTGATCTTGAAATATTATTGAAGATTGTAGAAAAAAATTTTAAGGTCTTGACTACTCTGACAATGGGTGATCAACTCAGTAA
>JAUXFB010000002.1 GCA_030620255.1 Candidatus Aminicenantota bacterium
CTACCTTATCATTATTAAGCATTGCAGTAAAAGCAATAATTGCTGAAATTTCAGCAGCAATCTCTTTTTTACTTTTTGCTCTTGAAAAAAACCCAAGTGAAGCAGATAGATCAACAGCAAGAATAACAGTTAGCTCTCTTTCTTCCACAAACTGCTTTATATAGAGCTTACCCATTCTTGATGAAACATTCCAATCAATAAATCTCACATCATCTCCATCAATATATTCTCTAACTTCAGAGAACTCCATACCTCTTCCTTTAAAAGCTGAATGATACTCACCAGCAAAGATTTCTTTTGAAGATTTTCTGGAAATTATCTCTATTCTTCTTATCTTCTTTAATATTTCTTCAGATATCATTCTTGCTATTGGTTAGAAGACTTCAATTAGAATTTTTCCCATAAACTTAATTATAAGATTAACTGGATAAGTAAATTTTAAATTCCATATTTTGGGTTGTGACTCATTCATTTGAACAAATGAGTGTTTTATTTCCAAGGGTTTTTTTGCATCTATTTCAATACCCTCAACATTTGAAAAACTTAATTTTACATTTTGATGCCGTCTACCAACAAATTCAACTATATATTTACCCTCCATGGTATTTTCAATATATATCATCTCTACATCAAATATTTTCTCTTCCATTTTAAACTCCATATTAGGTTAGCCATTATACAATTAAATCGATTTTTTTTCAAACCTTTTTCTTTAAACTAATTCTATCACCTGATTTAAAATATTAAATAAGATTATATGATTTTAATAAATTATTTTCCAGAAAACAGGAACTTATAGGGTTTGATAAATCAATCCCCTACATTTTCCCTGCAGCAATCTTCATCTCTTCATATGTTAAATTATACAATTTATATACAAATTTGTCGATTTTGTTTTCTTTTTTCCTTTTTACTTTTACCTTTTTACTTGTAACCCATCTACTCTTCCTTATTACATTATTTTGGAGATAAAAAACCATGTTGTTGACATTTTTTAGGAGATATAATATAGTATATTTGACATTTTTTAGGAGATACCATGAAAAGAACATTATATTCCAAACTTTTAAAATGGAAAATAAAGGACAATAGAAAACCATTACTCCTGCAGGGGGCAAGGCAGGTAGGAAAAACATATTTGTTAATGGAATTTGGAAAAAATGAATATGATGATATTGCTTATTTTAATTTCGAAGAATCACCGAATTTAGCATCCCTGTTTGATAATGACATGGAGCCAATATCACTTATCGAATCCCTGCAAATTATTAATGGTAAAATAATAAATCCGGGAAAAACCCTTATATTTTTCGATGAGATCCAGGCAGTACCAAAAGCAATAACAAGTCTCAAATATTTTTTTGAAAAAGCTCCTCAATACCATATTGTATCAGCAGGTTCTCTTCTTGGAGTAAGAGTGGGGAAAACTTCAGGATTCCCAGTTGGAAAAGTAAATTTCATTAATTTATACCCGATGAGCTTCTCAGAATATCTTTTGGCAACCCGCGATGAGTTACTGCTAAAAAAACTAATTAAAAATCCATATTCCGAAAAGATGCCTGAACCGCTTCATCAGATCCTTCTAAAACACCTTAAATTCTATCTGATCCTGGGAGGAATGCCTGAGGTCATTAACAACTATATTAACAAGCGAAATATAAAAGAGGCCAGGGATATTCAATCCGATATACTGGAATCCTATAAAAGAGATTTTTCAAAATATTCAAGTCCTGGTGAATCAATAAGGATATCAGAGATCTGGAATTCCATTCCGGTTCACCTATCCAAGGAAAATAAAAAATTTAAGTATAGTGAAATCAAAAAGGGGGGCAGGAGTTCAAGATTCGAATCTGCAATAGAATGGCTGAAGAATGCAGGACTTATCAATGTCTCTTATAATATTAAATCTCCTAAATTTCCTTTAAACGGCTATATCGATTATAATAAATTTAAGCTTTTTCTATTTGATACCGGACTCTTATCTGCAATGACAAATGTTCCTCCGGAAATAATTTTGGATGGCAACAAACTTTTTTCAGAATATAAAGGAGCCTTTATAGAAAATTTCATTGCTCAGGAATTATTATGTTCAGGAAAGGGAAATAACCTTTATTATTGGACAAGTAAAAATGATGCTGAAATTGACTTTATCTTACAAAAAGGAAATTCAATTATCCCGCTAGAGGTAAAAAGCGGAATGACAAGAAAAGCAAAAAGTCTTCATGTTTATGGCGAAAAATACTCCCCAAAAGCTATTTACAGAACATCACCAAGAAACTTCACAATAGACAACAAATTAATAAATATACCTCTATACGGAATCTCCCTTATCTTTCGTAATGACGAATGATCCTTAATTCACCATCAAATTTTTCGCAGTCTATAGTCGCTATCCCTTTTCACTTTACCCAAGAACGTTTATCGTTTTTGGGGGCGTCTCATCCCATTTTCGATATTGGCGAGAAATGGGATTCGCAAGCCATTCAAAGGGAAGCCGACACGCCTGCTTGATCTTGATTTTGGGGGAATCTCCAAATTTAGGTGGTGGATTTTGGTGATCACATAGGGTTGACGGTAAAGTGATTTGGACTTATAATAAATTTTTGGGCGATTAACTCAGTGGCTAGAGTGCTACCTTCACACGGTAGAAGTCAGAGGTTCAAATCCTCTATCGCCCATTTTTTATTTATGTATAAACAATTATTTGATCCAAAAAGGATAGAATTAAATGTAGATAATATTGTACTAATTCCTGATTTTAGAGATAAAAAGTATTACAAGAATTTGAAGAATAAAGTATTAAATAGAATTTCTTTGATTGGAAATGATGTTTTGATTTTCAAGAACTTTGCATTAATAACAGGGTTTTTAGGGTATCCAAACTTATTATTAACACTTGAATTTATAAAGAATATAAAACAAAAAGATATCTTTTTTCTTGGAACAGGCGGGATTTTAAAAAAGGGTTTTAAAGTTCCATGCTCTTTGAACGTTGTAAAAATTTATTCAAGCTCTATCTTTAAATTATTTTCAAAAAAGAGATGCCTTAATTTAAATGATTTTGAATCAGGGAATTTAAAAAAAGTTAAAGGAGTTAGTATAGATTTAATCCAGCGAGAAACTAAGAAATGGCTGAGAGAGCAATTAATAGAGGGTATTGAAGTTGTGGATATGGAATTATTCCCATTAAGGGTCTATTTAAAAAAACCATTCTATGCGATTATTATTTTAACAGATATTATAAAACCTGAAGGAATAAAGTCTTTCTTTAATAATGATTTGATTAAAAATGAATTTGTAAAATCTTATGAATTAATAACGAGGTATATAGATGAAAAAAAAAGTAATATTAACTAAAAATTATTTAGAGGAAGCTATTAAACGATTAAAAGAGAAATTTGAATTAATCATTGTACAAGATACAGGTAAGGATTTTGTTGAGGTTCTAAAAGAAAATCAGGATGCAGAAGCTTTAATTAGCTTTTTATCTGATAATATAACTAAAGAAAGTATTGATATTTGTATAAACCTGAAGATAATAGCAAATTATGCAGTTGGATATAATAATATTGATTATAAGCATGCTATAAAAAAGGGAATATATGTTACAAATACTCCCGATATTTTAACTGCTGCAACTGCAGATCTTACTATGGCTCTGATCCTTTCAGTTTCAAGAAGAATTGTTGAGTCTGATGAATTTGTAAGAAGAGGGAAATTTAATGGTTGGGAAGCAAAATTAATGCTTGGCAAGGAATTAAATGGAAGTACTATTGGAATTATTGGAATGGGAAGGATTGGCCTTGCTTTAGCATTGAGGGCAAAAGCATTTGGAATGAATGTAATATATTATTCAAGAACTAGAAAAAAAGAAATTGAAAGAAAATATAATCTTAAATTTGTTAGATTTATTGAGCTAATAAAGGAATCAGATGTTGTTTCTATTCATATTCCTTATTCTCAAGATGTGCATCACCTTTTTAATAAGGATGTATTTAATTTAATGAAAAATGATGCTATTTTTATAAATGTTTCAAGGGGAGGTTTAATGGATGAAAGATGTCTTGCTGAATCTCTTGAAAAGAATGAATTATTTGGAGCAGGCCTTGATGTTTATGAGTTTGAACCTAAAATAACAGAAAAATTGAAAAAATTGAAAAATGTTGTTTTAGCACCTCATATTGGTAGTGCTACATATAAAACCCGTCTTGCAATGGCAATGATGACTGTTAATGATGTTATTTTAGCTTTATCTGGAAAGAAGCCGGATTATTTGATTCCTGAATATAAACTTTAACAACTTATATGTATTTATTAAAATCAGATTATAAGATCTCTGATGCACAGAACAAGACTGTTAAAAAGATTGTATCAGATTATAGAAAGCATATACAAAAACAGGTTTTACTTGGAATAACTGGTTCAGGTAAAACCTTTATAATGGCTAATATAATATATGAATTAGACTCACCCTGTCTAATACTCGCTCCAAATAAGACTCTTGCCGCTCAATTATATCAAGAATTTAAGAATTTTTTCCCTGAAAATAGAGTCGGATATTTTATAAGTTATTATGATTATTATCAGCCTGAAGCCTATGTTCCACAAAAAAACCTGTATATATCAAAAGAAGTATCTATCAATCCTGAGCTTGAAAGGTTAAGGATAGATGCTGTAAGGAATATTCTTGAATCAAAAAATACTATTATTGTTGCATCAGTTTCAGCAATTTATAATATTGGTTCGCCTGATGATTTCTTTAAGCAGAAAATTTCATACTTTCTATATGCAAAAATAAGAAGAGATGATTTAATTAGAGAATTTATTGACCTTGGTTATTTAAGGACTGAGGAGTTTATTGAAACAGGTAAATTCAGGATAAGAGGAGATATAATTGAAATATTTCCTACAAGTGAAGAAAATCCCATAAGATTTACTTTAGATGGAATAAATATAGTTGGAATAGAAGTTTTTGATGCAATAACTGCTAATAAAATAAAAGAGCTTGAATCCGTTAATATATTTCCAATAAGCTATTTTTATTACAAGAAATCAAGAATACAGGGTTCAATTGAAAAAATTAAAACTGAATTAAATGATAGAGTTAAGTTCTTTTTGAAAGAAGATAAGATTGAATTTGCAGAAAGGTTAAAAGAGAAAACATTATATGATATTGAATTACTTGAACAATATGGTTATTGTTCTGGAATTGAGAATTACTCAATGTATTTATCTAATAGAAAAAAAGGAGATCCACCATATACTCTTTTAGATTTCTTTGGAAAGGATTATTTAATGATAATTGATGAATCTCACATAAGTATTCCTCAGCTCAAAGGTATGTACTTGGGTGATAGATCAAGGAAACAAAAATTAGTTGACTTTGGATTTCGTTTACCATCAGCTATTGAAAATAGGCCTCTGAATTTTGAAGAGATACAATCTAAATTAAAAAATGTACTGTATGTATCTGCTACACCTTCAGAATATGAGTTGACAGATTCCAAACATCAAATTACAGAGCTACTTGTAAGACCTACTGGATTATTAGATCCAAAAATTGAAATTAAAAAAGTAGAATCTCCTGTTGAAGATATGATTAAAGAAATAGAAAAAGAGATTTCTAATAGAAATAGAGTCCTGATTACAACACTTACAAAGAGAATGTCTGAAAAATTAGCTGATCACCTTTCATTTAAAGGAATTAAAAGTACTTATCTCCATTCTGAAATTAAATCTATTGATAGAATTAAGATTATAAAGAAATTAAGAATGGGTGAGATAGATACTCTTATTGGAATAAATCTTTTACGTGAAGGCCTTGATCTTCCTGAGGTTTCTCTTGTTGTAATACTTGATGCAGATAGAGAGGGGTATTTACGTTCAGCAACCTCTCTTATTCAAACTTTTGGAAGAGCATCAAGAAATGTGAAAGGAAGGGTTATTCTTTATATAAAAGGGATGACTTTTTCTTTAAAAAAAGCGATTAATGAGTCAAATAGAAGGAGAAAGTATCAGATACTTTATAATAAGGAAAATAATATTGTACCAATGTCTATCAATAAAAAGGTAAAAGATTTTTATGATGATGACTTCTGGATTAGAAAGAGTGAAGAGGATATTAAGGTTGAATTTAAAGATAAAGAGGATTTAATAAGAGAGATTGATAAATTATCAAAATTGATGAAGATAAAAGCTAACCAGCTTGATTTTAAGAGAGCAGCATTTTTGAGAGAAAAGATTAAATACTTTAAAAATTTATTGGTCGAAATGTATTAATTAATAATGAATAAGGTGTGGAACCTAATAGATAGCAGGTTTTTGAAAGATGAATTTTATTTACATAAGTGTTTATAAATGATATAATTTGAATTAATGAGTGATTTTAAATATATTATTATTGATGGATTAGTAAAATCAGGTAAAACTAGATTAGCTAAAATAATTTCGCAAAAATTAAATGCCAGATTAATACTTGATAATAAAGAAAATCCCTTTGTGGATAATTTTTATAATTCATTAAAGAATGGAGAAAACTCTTATTTTCTTAAAACTCAACTTATTTTTTTATTAAATCGTTATTCTCAACAATTAGAAATAAAGCAAAAGGGGCTTTTTCATAAAACAACAGTGAGTGATTATATTTTTTTTAGAGATGGAATCTATGCTCATATTCTTTTAAGTGATGAAGATCTTGATATTTACAAAAAAATGTTTAAAATTTTCTCTAAAAACATTACATCTTCAGATATTGTAGTTTATCTTCAGATATCTTTTTCAGAAATGTTGAAAAGGATTAAAGAAGAAGGAACAGAGCTTGAGAAGAATATTCCTAAAGGATATTGGAGAGAGGTATTTGAAGCTTATAATTACTATTTTTTTAATTATAATAGTTCGCCTTTATTAGTTGTAAATATGGAAGAGCTTGACCTTGATAATGAATCAGATGTTCAAAACTTAATAAATGAGATAAAGAATCATAAAATAGGGAGAAAATATTATGCCCCAGCTCGATAGAGAAAAAATAACGGTTCTAACCTTAAAAAAAAGGAAAGAAAATGGAGAAAAAATATCTGCAGTAACATCATATGATTATCCCAGCGCTAAAATTGCATCTAAAGCAGGTATTGATATTATCCTGGTGGGTGATTCTTTAGGAATGGTTCTTCATGGAGATAAAAACACATTAAAGGTAGATATGGATGATATAATTTATCATACAAATATGGTTGCAAAAGCAGAACCATTATCCTTAGTTGTAAGCGATATGCCATTTCAATCCTATCATATAAGTGTTGAAAAAGCTGTTGAAAATGCTATTAAGCTTGTAAAAAAGGGTGGTGCTGAAGCTGTAAAATTGGAAGGAGGTAGAAGGAGATTTAAAGTAATTGAAGCTATTATTAATGCTGAAATCCCAGTAATGGGACATTTGGGGCTAACTCCTCAGTCTATCAATAGATTAGGGGGTTATAAAGTTCAGGGGAAAATAAAGGAAAGGGCTAAAGAGATTATACAGGATGCAATTGAGCTTGAAAAAATAGGAGTATTTGCATTAGTTCTTGAATCAATTCCAATGGAATTGGGTAAAAAAATAACTGAAAAAGTTTCAATTCCCACAATTGGTATAGGAGCTGGTAAGTATTGTGATGGACAGATTCTGGTTTTTCATGATTTAATTGGATTCACTAATTTATATTTACCAAAGTTTGTTAGAAAATATGCTGATATGAACTCAGTTGTTTATGATGCTTTAAAAAAATATATTGATGATATAAAGAAAGAGGATTTTCCAAGTGATAAAGAGAGTTATCATCTTAATAAAGATATTGATGAGTTTTTAAGATGAAGACAATAAAAAAAATTGATTCTCTTAGAAAAGAATTACATTTATATGTAAAAAAGAGGATTGGTTTGGTCCCTACAATGGGGTATCTTCATAATGGACATTTAAGTCTTATTGATCAATCAATCAAAGAAAATGATATAAGTGTTGTTTCTATTTTTGTAAATCCATATCAATTTGGTACAGATGAGGATTTTAATGTTTATCCAAGAGATATCAAAAGAGATTTGAAGTTACTTGAAGAGAGGGGAGTCGATATATTGTTTTCACCTGATTCAAAAGAGATGTATCCTGAAAATTTCTCAACTTTTGTTGAAGTGGAAAAATTAAGCGAGGTTTTATGTGGAAGATCAAGACCCACACATTTTAGGGGAGTTTGCACAGTTGTTTTGAAGTTATTTAACATAATAAACCCCAATAATGTTTACTTTGGTGCAAAAGATGCTCAACAAGCTGTTATTATAAAGAGGATGAAAGAAGATTTGAACCTGGATATAAATATAAGGGTAATGCCTATTGTCAGGGATGAAGATGGATTGGCACTTTCATCTCGTAACAGATATCTTTCAAAGAAAGAAAGAGAAGCGGCATTATTGATGCCAGAAGCATTAAAAAAGGCAAATATACTTATAAATAATGGACTTTTTGAAGCCAATGAGATAAGAAAAAAAATTGTTGGAGAATTAAAAAAATGCAAATATATTAAAATAGATTATGTTGAGGTTGTTAATCTAAAAACATTAAAAAGTGTTGCGATAATTGATAAGGAAAACACTCTTGTTGCTGCAGCAATTAAGGCTGGGGGAACAAGACTTATTGATAATTTTATTTTAGGAGAAATTTAAATGCTTATACCTTTTTTAGTTTCAAAGATACATAGAGCAAAAGTAACTGGGAAAAATTTAAATTATAGTGGAAGTATATCAATAGATGAAGAGATAATGGGAAAAGCTAATTTAAGGGAGTTCCAGAAAGTAGAAGTATACAATATTTCTAATGGAAATCGTTTTGCAACGTATGTTATCCCAGCTGAAATAGGATCAAAAGATTTTATTTTAAATGGTGCTTCTGCTCACCTGGTCTCTAAGGGAGATGTTATAATAGTTGCAGCTTATGCTCTAATTGATGAGAAGGAACTCAATTCTTTAAAATCAATTGTTTTATTAATGAATGGAACCAATGAAATCGAAAAGATTTTGTATGGAAAAATATAGATTGTATGGAGATATTTAGATGAAAAAAGTTTTAGGTATGGGAAATGCATTAGTTGATATTCTTGTTAGAATTAAAGATGACAGTTTTTTGTCCGGGCTTGGTCTTGATAAAAGTAGTATGACTCTTATTGATAGAGAGAGAATGAATTTGATAATAGATAGAACTAAATTATTGAAGAGACAGCAGGCTTCTGGTGGTTCAGCTGCTAATACTATAAACGGATTAGCCTATTTAGGAGTTTCAACTGGATATATTGGGAAAATTGGTGATGATGAATTTGGTTCTTTTTTTAATTATGATATGAACCTAAATAAAATAAAAACAAACCTTTTTAAAGGCATTGAAGATACAGGTAAATGTATTGTTCTGATATCTAATGATTCAGAAAGAACTTGTGCAACATATCTGGGTGCTGCAATTGAGTTAAATAAATCTGATTTAAGTAATAAATTGTTTGAAGGCTATGATTATTTTCATATTGAAGGTTATTTAATACAAAATAAAGACCTTATAAATAGTGCTTTAAATCTTGCCAAATGTAATGGGGTGAAAATTTCAATTGATCTTTCAAGTTTCAATATAGTTGGAAAGAATAAAAGCTTTATAACAGATTTAATAAAGAATTATGTTGATATTGTGTTTGCAAATGAAGATGAAGCTAGAGTTTTCACAGGTAAAGGTAATCCTGAAGATGCTATTGATGAAATTGCAAAAAACTGTGAAATTGCAATTGTAAAATGTGGTAAACAGGGCTCTTTGGTTAAGTTTAATAATGTTAAATATAAAATACCCTCTATGAAGGCTAATACAATTGATACTACTGGAGCTGGTGATCTATATGCATCTGGATTTTTTTATGGGTTAACAAATGGATACCCAATAGATATATGTGGTAGAATGGGTTCTGTTCTTGGAGCAAAGGTAGTTGAGATTCTTGGGGCAAAAATGGAAGGGAAAATGTGGAATGAAATAAAAATGCTTATTAAGAATATAGAGACTAATGAATTAGAAAAAAATGAAGGGGCCATGGTTTAATGGGAGAACATAGCCTTCGCAAGGCTGAAATGGCGGTTCGACTCCGCCTGGCTCCATATAGATAAACCTGATTTTTATGTGGATTAAAGTTATAAGTAAAACTAAATGAAGGGGCAAAAATGTGTGGTGTGATTGGGATTTATGATTATGAAGAAGTTATTGCAAAAACTTATACAGCAATCTTAACACTTCAACATAGAGGCCAGGATTCAGCAGGAATTTTAACCTATAATGGTAGATTTCATTTGAAAAAAGGAAATGGCTTAGTTAGAGACATCTTTGATCATAGAAATATAGCAAGGTTGAAAGGACACATTAGTATTGCTCATACTAGATATCCTACAGTTGGAGAAGGATCTGTAGAAGATGCCCAACCTTTCTGGATTAATTATCCTTATGGGATTGCTGGTGCTCATAATGGTAATTTAACGAATTTTTTCGAACTCAAACAGGAATTATTTGAAAAATCTCATAAAATCATTAATTCAAATTGTGATGTTGAAGCAATTTTAAGTATTTTTACTGAACATCTTGAAAAATTTAGATCAAAAGAACTTACTCCTGATATTATTTTCAATGCTGTAAGATATGTATATAGAAAAGTAAAAGGAAGTTATTCTGTTGTTATTTATATTGCTGATAAGGGTATGTTAGCTTTCAGAGATCCATTTGGATTGAGACCTCTATTGTTTGGGATTAATAGAGATAAGCTGATACCTTCCTTTGCATTTGCTTCTGAGAGTGTCACACTTGATGTTTTAGGTTTTAAAGATATTAAAGACTTGAAACCAGGGTCTGCTATATTTATTGACAAAAACAGGAAAGTTCATGAAAAGAAAATATCAAACAAGCCTCACAGACCTTGCATTTTTGAATATATATATTTTGCAAGACCTGATTCATATTTAAACAAAATTAATGTTTATAAATCCAGGGTTGAATTGGGTAAAAAATTAGCAAAAAAGATAAAAAAAATAAAACTTCCAATTGATGTAATTGTGCCTGTTCCTGATTCTGCAAGAGCAGCAGCAATTGAAATAGCAAGAATTTTGAATATCAAATACAGAGAGGGGCTTGTAAAAAACAGATATATAGGAAGAACCTTTATAATGCCGGGTGATACTCTTAGAAAAGAATCCATAAATTATAAGTTAAATCCAATAGCAGATGTTTTTAAAAATAAGAATGTTTTAATTGTTGATGATTCAATAGTAAGAGGAAATACTTCAAGGTCTATCATCCAGATGGTAAGAGATACTGGAGCAAAAAAAATATATTTTGCTTCTTATTCTGCACCTTTAAAAAATCCCTGTATTTATGGAATTGATATGCAGACAAGAGGGGAATTTATTGCTACAAATTCAACTCCTGAACAGATAGCTAATAAAATTGGTGCAGATAAAGTGATCTATCAAGATGTAAAAGATATGCAAGAGGCTGTCAGAGAACAGAACAAAGAAATTAAATCCTTTTGTAAAGCATGTTTTACTGGCATATATCCAACTGGAGATGTTTCTAAACATATGCTGGAACAAATTGAAGAGGAAAGAGAATATATGTCAAAACATTTAAATTTAACCTTAAATAAGTAATGAATAGATATTTTCGAATTTCCGGGGATTTAAAAGAGATAGATTTTCCTATCATTTTGTATAATATGCATCAAAAAGAGATTTCTGGAACTCTTATAATAAAGAATAAAAATCATGAAAAAAGAGTAGTAATAAGAAACAAGAGGGTTATTTTTGCAAATTCAAATGATATTAAAGATTCTTTCGAAAAATATCTACTAAGAAACAATATAATTAATCAAAAGATCTTAAAAAAAACCAGTGAATATGTTAAAAGGAATGTAATAAATTTTAGAAGGGGTTTGATTGAACTTGGATACATTAATTATGATGAGGTGTGGAAATATAAGAAAGATCATTTAAAAGATATCATATTTTCTCTATTTAACCTTCATGAAGGGGATTATGAAATATTGACAGATGATAATGATATTGACGAAAATATAGTACTTAACATTGATATTCCATCTATTATTACTGAGGGTATGAGAAATTCCGATATAATTAAAATATATAATAATTCCGTTAGAGATATTGATGATGTTTATCCCCTTCATTCTGAAATAATATCTAATTTAGAGCTTAAAGATTATGAAATTCATATACTTGATCTGGTTAGAAAAGCTTCTAGTATTGATGAAATAATTAAAAAAAGTGAGCTTTTAGAAAAAGATACTTTAAGAATCTTATGTATGTTCTTAGTACTTGAAATAATTTCAGAAAAAAGAATAGAAAGAAAAGAGGTAAACATTGAAGAGAATATTTCAGGTTTACATTCATTTAATTCATTTGAAGATGCTTTAAAACATTACAATATGAAATATGAGATGATCTATAAATTATTATCAAAAGAAATAGGACCAATTGCACTTTCAATTCTTTTTAAAGAAGTTAACAATATTGTAGATGCTTTACCTTTTTGTTTACAAAAAATTAAATTAAATACAAATGGTACGCTTAAAGAAGATATGATCTTGAAATCAGTATGGTATTATGATTTTGGAAAGCAAGGCATGGAATTTTTAAAAGGGCTTGAAGAAATTCTATATGCAGAGATTTATGCAGTAAAAAAACATTTGGGTATAGACTATGAGCAACAGATATTAAGATGGATAAATTCAAAGGGAATGTGATTTTAAAAAAGAAACAGTTGTTCTTTTTGTTTATTCTATTAATAATCTTGTATATTTGCTTTAAATTGTAGAACGTGAACAGGCTTTTTTTACATATAATCTGGGCAACCAATATAAAAAATATTGTTATACAGATAAGTTTTAAATAATATGGAGATTGGGAAAAAAATTGTACAAATTATTGGACCAACAGGTGTGGGAAAGAGCAAAATTGCCATAAAATTAGCGAAAGAGATAAAAGGAGAAATTATTTCTGCTGATTCAATTCAGGTCTATAAAGATTTTGATATAGGTACAGATAAGATTAGAAATAATAGCATGAGAGGTATTCCTCACTTTTTAATTGATATAATAACTGATTGTTCTCAATTTAATGCATCAAATTTTTTAAATATGTCTTATAAAATTTCAGAAGATATTATAAAAAGAGGAAATGTGCCCATTGTTTGTGGAGGGACTGCACTTTATTTAAAAACAATGATAAATGGTATTTTCCCGGAAAAAAAAGGAAAAAAGGTTTCAAGAGAACATTTGAATGAGATTGTTAATACAAAAGGTCTTAAATATTTATGGGATGAATTGAGCAATATTGATCCATGTTATGCAAAAAAAATAGGTAAAAACGATAGAATAAGAATTGTAAGAGCAATGGAAATATATTACAATAATGGAATTCCTCCATCAAAGATATTTAAACAAACACAGAGCCCATATAAAAATTATAACTTTATAAGAGTTGGATTAACAATACAAAGGAACGAGCTTTATAAAAATATTGAGCATAGAGTGGAAAAGATGATGGAAAATGGATTTGTTAATGAGGTAAAATACTTAAAATCTAAATATCCTTTACATTGCCCTCCTTTCAAATCTATTGGATATAAAGAGATATTAATGTTTTTGAATAATGAAATTGATTTTGAAACTGCTAAAAAACTAATAAAACAACACTCAAAGAATTTTGCAAAAAGGCAATTATCATGGTTTAAACAGGAAAAGGATATAAATTGGTTTACCCCAGAAAATTTTCCTGATATTGAGGACTTTGTTAAGAAGAGCTTATGGAAAGATCAATAATAGTTGGACTATTTAAAACAGAAAAGCATAAGTATGAGATAGATTGTATTCTTGAGGAATTAAAGTTATTGATAGAAAGTGCAGGTGCAGAGGTTTATGATTTATTCTATCAGAAAAGAGATTCACCTGATAAAAAGTACCTTATTGGTAAAGGAAAAGTAAGTGAAATAAAAAATCTAATAAATGTGAAAAATATTGATTTAATTGTATTCTATAATTATCTTAACAATATACAACAGAGGAACCTTGAGAATTATTTTAAAATTAAAGTTATTGATAGAGCAAGGTTAATACTCGATATTTTTGCAACTCGTGCAAAATCTATTGAAGGTAAACTTCAAGTTGAACTTGCTCAGCTACTCTATCTTCTTCCTAGATTAACTGGTAAGGGAATTGAACTATCCAGATTGGGAGGTGGAATAGGAACAAGAGGACCTGGAGAGACAAAGTTAGAAGTAGATAGAAGAAGAATAAAAAAAAGGATCTCAATCCTCAAAAAGAGGTTAGTAAAAATTAGAAAAAACAGGGAGACCCAAAGAAAGGGAAGAAAATCCTTTCCTGTCCCTGTTATCTCTCTCGCTGGATATACATCAGCAGGCAAATCAACCCTTTTCAAACAATTAACCTCAGAAGAGGTAATGATTTCAGAGAAATTGTTTTCCACATTAGATCCTCTGTTGAGGCGTGTATGTCTGGATGAAATTGAGATGGGATATTATTTCTTATTATCAGATACAGTTGGTTTTATAAGAAATATGCCCAAGGAGCTCTTACAATCATTTAAGGCTACTCTTGAGGAAATGGTGCAATCAGATATAATTTTGCATATAGTGGATATTTCAAATTCTGAATATTTAAATCAGAAAATGGAAGTAGAAAAGATCCTTGAACACATAAACATACCAAATAGTAAAATAATCACAGTTTATAATAAAATAGATTCTATGGAAGATTATTCAAGTTTTTTAAACCAATCAAATGAAAATGAAATATTTATTTCTGCAAAAGAAAATGTAGGAATATTAAATTTGAAAAAAATAATTTTCAATAAATACTTTAAAGATTATGAAAGATATACAATAGCTATTCCTGAAGATGTGTTTAACATTAATTCAATACAAAAATGGTTAATAATAGTTAATAAATCAAAAAAAGATGATTTAATATATATTGATGTTTTAAGTTCTAAGAAAAAAATGATAAAATTTAGACAGAGATATGGAGGTTATATTAAATGAAGTTATTGATGGTTTTCATATTGGTTTTAGCTTTAACAGGATGTATGAGGGTAAGTCATGTTAGAACAGAAATTAATATTCCTGAATTAAGTAGTTCTGAATATCATGACTCTTATTATATAGATGGGTGGAAAAGTTTGAGAATGAGAAACCCTAAACAAGCAATTGAATATTTTGAGAAGAGCAATTTAGAAGATGATAAATTACATGTTGGTTTTGGATATGCATTTTTAGCTCAAAATAAATTAGGTCTTGCAAAGCGGAATTTTAAATTAGCTCTTGAATTAAACCCGGATTCTCTTAATGCTGAGCTAGGCCTTGCTTCTATGTATGAATTAATGAAAGATAATGAAAACGCATTTAAAACCTACTCAAGGCTGCTCATAAAATATTCTGATAATATATGGGTAAAAGTGAGGTATGAGCATATTAAATCTTATGAAACCGAATATTTTTTAAAAAAAGCTGAAACCTATAAAATTGAAAACAGAGATAAAAAATATATCCAGTCATTAAAAAATGCTTTAAGATATTCTCCTGAAATAATTGATTTAACTGTAAAGATTGCTGATTTTTATTATAAAGCAGGAGAATATGAAAAGTCTTCAATATATTATGAGGAAATTCTTGGAAAATTTCCTGATAAAGAGGATATATTATTTAAACTTGCTGAAAATTATGAAAGGATGAATAAAATTGATTCTGTTATAATAGTTTATAAAAAATTAGGAGAGCTAAGACCATTTGATATTAATATTACAAATAAAATAAATGATTTAAAAGTAAAATTCTATGAAGTAAAATTACCTTTAAAATTTAAAAATATCTTTTTTAAGGATGATATGAGCAGAGAGGATCTTGCTGCGTTAATAGGCTATTATTTCGATAAATATTTAATAACTAACAAAACCCCTCTTATAATAACTGATATAGCTGGATCTTATGCAAAAGATTATATAATAAAATTATGCACTCTGGATATTATGAAACTAAGGCCTGATCATAGCTTTGGAAGATTTGAAAATATCAAAATTACAAGAGATGCTTTTGCGGTTGTGATTAATTCTTTAATCAAGTATTTGGAAAATTCCAGTTTTACTTTAAAATTTACACCTATTGAAAAAATAATTGAACCAACAGATGTATCCCCTATTCATAAGAATCATCAAATAATAAAATTCCTTTCAAATTCTCAAATAATGAGACTTGATGCTGAAAATAAATTTAACCCAACGCTTAATATATCTCCAGCCGAGGCTTTTACATCAATTAAAAAGATTTTAAATAGTATTGAACAATAATAGTTTTATATAAATCACCTATTATTTTTTCATATCCTCCATAGACA
>JAUXFB010000260.1 GCA_030620255.1 Candidatus Aminicenantota bacterium
GGGATATCGCTCTTCTGCGCATGTTTAAGTAAATAACCCACACTTATTATTAAAAGTTCCATAAATGCATAAATACCAATAGATCCGAAAACAAGAAGCCTTGAAAAACCTTTGATCCTTAAGCCAAAAATAACAGAGGAGAAAATTGACAAAGTAATAAGATAGGATTTTAAAAAGGGATATATCATTTTAAAATATTCTTCTTTTAAATTTAAGTGAAACTTGTGAGTGAAGAGGGCTACAAAGAACCATAATAAGTAGAGGAAAATTAGAATATAGTGATAAGTTTCAGAGGATATTATCACTGTTCCGATTTTTAAGTAATGGATAATAAAAAATCCCGCAGTAATAAGCATAAATTCAATAAAGATCAATTTTAAAGAGAGTTTCTTTTTCTCAATAATATCATGTCTAAAAAATGGTAGGTATGCCCCGGAAATAATTAATATTTCAAGAAGAAGATAGATTATAATGGAACCGTAAATAATAAAACGGGACAAATTATATAATTCAAGTCCGTAAATTATAAGAGAAAGAAGTCCTGTAAAATAAAAAGCAGAAAAAACATAGGGTTCCATGCTTATTAAACCTCTCTCTCTTTTTATATTCTCGCTAAACTTTGAAGTAAAGATGCATGATATTAACCAGCAGCTGAAATAGATGGGGAGAAATTTTATATAAATACCATCAAAGTTTACATTTCCCCTTTTAAGGAAAAATGCAAATATAAAGGCAAATAAGAGCAATAATCCATCAATAATAAGCTTAAATGGATTGAAACTTCCCTTTTCCCCTTGTTTTAAATTATTCAAGTCTTGCATATCTTTTCTTAATAACCTTTTATAATGCTATAATTTTTACAATTAATATTCAAACTTGAGTCTAAGTTTAAGCTTAAGTTTAAGCCTAAGTTTGAGTTAAACATTACCATTTCATTACTGTTTTAATTAGTTTATTTAGTTCATGTATTAACTTATTTATTTCTTTAAATATCTCACTTAAATCATCAGCAGCAAAATATCCGACTTTTTGTCCATATAATAAATGATGCATAGTTTCATAGGCAGAACCTCTTGAGTAAATATAAAAATTGCATTTGTCTTTTTTATGTTTTCTACCGAAACCTTCTGCGACATTGGCTCCAATTGAATTCACTGATCTTCTTAATTGAGATGTTAACCCATAATCTTCTTTTCTGGGAAGATGTTCTGAAATTACAAAAACTCTTTCAGAAATATTTAAAGCCATTTTCCACACTGATAAATCAGTAAAACCCTTAAATCTATGATCATTATTTTTTTCAGATGTTTTCATTACTTAAGTTTGAGTTTAAGTCTAAGTTTAAGTTTGAGTATAAGGTTTTACTTAAGCTTAATCTTAATCTTAACCTTATTCGAGCTTTCTCCTCTTCAACTCAAAACCCAAAACTTAAAACTCAAAACTGAAAAAAAATCCAATTTCATTAAAACCCCCAATGATAAATTATCTTTTCTCAAAGCAAAGCCACCGGAAGATAATAGATTTTGTTCTTTTTATCCAGCCATGGTGCACCCTGATAAAAAACAATACCAAAAGCAGCTCTACCTGATCTGATAAAATTTTTCAATACAGGAACATTAATATTATTTATATTGTTATTAGCTTTAACCTCTATCGGTATCAGGGTTTTACCAGCTTCAATAATAAAATCTATCTCACCATCCTTATATTTGATCTGTTCCGAAGGTGTTATTAAATATGGAGTGAAATAGCTTATTTTATATGGGAACAGAAAGGAATTTTTCCAATTTTTAATTTGTGAAAAAACAATACTTTCAAGATCAAATCCATTATCACTTTCACCTGAAAAATCTTTAGTTATATAAAAAGCCAATCCCGGATCTACAAAGGAATATATAATATGATAACTGCTCTTTTTATCTATAAAAAGTTTTCTTCTTTTACTTGTTAAAACTCCACTGTTTATATAAAAAACGATCACACTATTGATTTTTTCGCGCCTCTTAAATCTGGTTTTATTCAGTATAGTCTGATATTTAAATTCTCTGTTATTCAGTTTTGCCAATTCAGTTAGAATTGTATCAGCCTCTTCTTGCTTTATACCCTGAACAGGAACATATCCTCTGTCAATAATATTTGCCAGAGATATTAATTTTGCCTTTGATGATTTCTCCCTGTATACAAGGGGAATTGTTCCATAGTGTCTGAAAACTGAAAAATCTTCCCGTATTTTATCCCAGTCCCCTTTAACATCCAGTAATATGTCAGGTGATTTACCGTTAAGCAGATCAAACCATTTATTAAAAATAATTTTGTCACAGAATTTCTTATCTGAATATATCTCATTTAAACCAAGAGGATAAATAAAAAATGAACGGGCACGCCTCTGAAGCCGTTTTTTTGCCTCTTTTAAAAGGTATTGAGGCTCCGAACCTGTAACAATAAATGAGATATTCTCTTCATCAAAAGCAAGTTTTACAGAATCCAGAATTTCAGGGGTTTTTTGAATTTCATCTATAATCACCAGAGCTCTTTCATTTGTCTGTGAACGGATATTCTTGATCTGATAATAACTATCATCAGCCACGGATTGCCTGAATTGGATATCATCTCCTGTAAAATTAAATATCCTGAATTTTTTTTCCAGCTTATCAGCTAATCTCTGTGAAAGGGTCGTTTTACCAACTCCTATAATCCCGGCTAAAATTACACCACGAGGCTCATTATCATTAAGATAATCAAAGACCTCCGGGTCAATTTTTCGCTCTATGTATTCCATTTTACATTATTATTTGCACAACATAACGATATTTTACACTATTTTAAGCAAAATGTCATTTATTTTTTAATCCTAAATTCAAAATTATGTTTCCTTGTTTTTTCAACTTAAAACTGTCTTGGTTGAATGGACTAATAGTTGAACAGTTGATTGGTTGAATGGACTAATGGTTGAATGGTTGAATGGACTAATAGTTGAATGGTTGAATGGACTAATGGTTGACTGGTTGAATGGACTAATAGTTGATTGGTTAAATAGTTGATTGGACTAATAGTTGATTGGTTGATTAGACTAATGGTTGACTGGTTGAATGGACTAATGGTTGAATAGTTGATTGGTTTGATAGTTCTTTTTTCTTTCATCATTTTTTTCTCTTTCAACTTAAAGCCCAAAACTTGTTTTGTTGAAATATTCTTCCA
>JAUXFB010000195.1 GCA_030620255.1 Candidatus Aminicenantota bacterium
ATAAATTTTAAAACTTTTATTACTTTCCAGGACAATTCTTTATTATTTCCGGATCAATATTCTTGTTCCCGCACACTTTATCAAAGTGAGCACTGAATTCCAGAGCAAGCTGTAAAGCTCTTCTTTCAAATTTTTCTTTATTTTTCCATGTATCTTCAGGATTAAGGATTTTTGAATCTACTCCGGGAAAGCTTTGAGGTATCATTATATGAAATAATTTATCCTCTATATATTCAATATCTTTTAAATCAGATTCAAGAACATTATGTACAATTGTTCTTGTAACATTTATATCCATTCTATCTGCTTCACCGTAAGGTCCTCCGCTCCACCCGGTATTTATAAGAAAAACCTCGGTTCCATGTTTTTTAAGCTTTTCTCCAAGCATTGAAGCATAAACATCAGGATTTCTTGGCATAAATGGCTCACCAAAAAACCTGGAAAAAGTAGAAACTGGTTCAACAATGCCTGTTTCTGTTCCTGCGAGCTTACTTGTATAACCCATTAAAAACCATAACATTGCCTGGTTCTCATACAGCTTTGCAACAGGAGGTAGAACCCCATTTGCATCAGCAGTTAAAAATAAAATTCTCTCCGGGTGATTCCCTTTTGATGATTTTTTTATATTTGTCAAAAACGTCAAAGGATAAGAACCTCTTGAATTTTCAGTTAATCTTGAATCAAAAAGGTCAAAATTACCTTCAGGATACATCATTGCATTTTCTACAAGAGCTCCATGATCTACATAATGATCTTTGTGCATAATTGCATTGTAAATCTCAGGTTCTTTTTCAGAATCGAGATTTATTAATTTTGCATAACAGCCGTTTTCGAAATTAGCAACTCCATTATCACCCCATCCATGTTCATCATCACCAAGCAATGCTCTTTCAGGATCTGCAGAAAGTGTGGTTTTACCTGTTCCTGAAAGCCCTAAAAATAAAGCAATGGCTCCATTTTTACCTTCATTAGCTGAAGCATGAAGGGGAAGGATACCAACTCCAGGAAGTTTGTAATTCATTACTGTAAATATCAATTTCTTCACACTACCTAAATACGCTGATCCGATTATGACCCCAATATCTCTTGCAAAATCCATTACAACTATTAGATCTGAAACAGAGCCATCAGATAATTCTCTTAATTTCCCCTTATATTTATCCTTGTCCAATTTATCGTAAGGAAAAGCAATTAATGTAAATTCCTTTTTATAAAAGGCACTCTTATTAATGTCATCAGGTACAGGTCTGAACATATTGTCACTAAAGAGAGCAGTCATTGCTTTATCTGTTATGGTTCTTACAGGTAATGCATAACTGCTGTCAGCACCAATAACTCTATTTGTAATATAAATTTTATTCTTATTTTCAACCATTTTTAATGCATCCTCAAATATCATATCAAAGGTTGCGGAATATAATGGATTGTTGTTTGGAGAATCCCAATCAATCTCATTTGTGATTTCCTCTCTATTTACAATATATGTATCTTTCGGGCTTCTCCCTGTTGATTCTTTTGGAGTCCATAAAGCAAGAGCTCCGTTTTTACTTATAAAAACTTCTCTGTTTGAAACAGATTGTTTGATTAATTCCTTTCTTTCAAAGTCAATCAGAAGATTCTTATGATTTTTCAAACAATCATTTAACATATTTAAATAATTCATATTCTACCTCTATTAATTTTTGTTATATATAATCCGTTATTATATATAATTCATTCAAAGTAATCAATATCACATTAAATAAATTGTCATTTAAGAATAAAAGATGAACAATGTTTATTTAACTTGAAATAATTAAGAAATGATTATATAATTTGAAAAATGCGTCTGTAGCTTAATGGATAGAGCATTTGACTACGAATCAAAAGGTTGGGGGTTCGAATCCCTTCAGGCGCATTTTAAATTTATAGAAAGGAGGAGATTATGTCTGAAATCAAAGATAGCTATTCAGAAGATTTTATTTCAACTTGTAAAGAAATTAATGTTGAGGAAATAATAGATTCAATAAAGAAAAAGATTAAAGAAAAAAAGGAAATTGGGATTTTAAAGCAGAAAGATATAGATGAAATTAATGATATGGAATTATTACCTTTACCAGATTTTCTGGAAATACCAAATGTTTATGAACCACATTTATACCCTAAACATAAAATTGAAGATTTTGAACCTTTTCATTTAGATCTCGAAATAGAAGCTGGGATTGCAAAAAAGATCCTTGGCAAAATAAGAAAGATGATATCCCCTTTGACAAGGTTTATGATAAGGCCCTTTTTAAATGATTTAAAAAATTTAGAAGTTGAACTTCACAATCAGAATAAAGAGGAAATTCATAGATTAAAACAGTTGGTCCCAATTGTTTTTCAGAGCAAAGAATATATAAAACTTCTTCATAATTCTATGAATAATATGATAGTAGAACTGTCAAAACTTAAGATTGAAGAGGAATTACTAAAGACAAAGATAAAGGTTATGGAAGATAAAGTAGAATTTCTGGAAAACAGAGAGAGGGCTGTAGAAAAAAAATTATTTAAAGAATGATAATACATCAATTTTTAACATCTTACTCTTATGGTGATGCAATTGGGAATGAGGCTTTTGAAATAAGAAATTATTTAAGAGAAAATGGAATAGATTCAGAGATATTTTCCCTCTTTTATCACCCTAAGTACTCAAATCAAATCATCAATTACCTTGAATATGATAAATTTTCTCATAAAGATAATATAATTATTTTCCATTTTTCAATTGGTTCACCTGTAACAAAAAAATTTTTAAGAATGCCTGACAAAAAAGTTATTATTTATCATAATATTACTCCATACAATTTTTTTCTGGATTATCATAGAGTCCTTGCTAAAGATTGTTACAAAGGTAGAGTTGAGCTAAAAAACTTTGTTAATAAGATTGATCTTGCTCTTGGGGATTCAAAATACAATGAAAAAGAATTGAAAGAAATGGGATTTGCAAATACAGGGATATTACCTCTTGTAATGGATTTTAAAAAATTTGATAGTAAGGTTGACCCTGTAATTAATGAATTATTCAATGACGGAAAAAATAATTTAATTTTTGTTGGAAGGATTATTCCAAATAAAAAAATTGAAGACATAATAAAGATATTTTTTATTTATCAAAAGTATTTTGATGAAAATTCAAGATTGTTTATTGTTGGTGAATATAGAGGTTTTGAAAGGTATCTGTCATCACTTTATAGTCTTAAATCTAAATTGGAGGTAAAAAATGTTCATTTTACTGGTCATGTGCCTGAAAATGAACTCATCTCTTATTTTAAATTGTCTAATTTATACCTTCATATGAGTGAACATGAAGGTTTCTGCGCTCCAATACCTGAGAGCTATTATCTGAATATACCGGTAGTTGCATTTAATGCTGGTGCAGTTAAGGAAACAATGAATAATGGTGGAGTTTTAATCAATAAAAAAGATTTTATACAAACTGCTGCATTGTTGGATCATATAATAAGAGACTCGCATTTAAGAAAAAAAATACTGAAATCCCAGCAAGAATCATTAAAAAAATATTTTAAGAATAAGACAGGAAAAATACTTCTTGGTTATGTTCGAAATTTAACTTAAATAAACAGCATGCTAAGTTTCAACTCTGTTATTGTAAGGTATGGAGAAATAAGCCTTAAAGGTAAAAATAGGATTGATTTTGAATTAAAACTTAAATCCAACATAGAAAAAACATTAGAAATTCAAAGAGAAAATTTTTCAAAGGTTATATTAAAACGAGGAAGGATATATATTAAGGGGATTAAAGATGTTCCTGAATTGAAGAATATTCTTGGGATTTATTCATACAGCTCTGCATTAGAGATAAAAAAAGATATAGAAGAATTAGAAAAAGAGGTTGTTAATTTTTTCCCTGTTTTAAAGGGGAGAAGGTCATTTAGAGTAAGCTGCCAGAGACTTGATAAAAAATTTCCATTAACATCTATTGATATAGAAAGAAGGATTGGAGAAATTTTATTTGAGGGAACAAAGGTTCCTGTAAAATTAAAT
>JAUXFB010000240.1 GCA_030620255.1 Candidatus Aminicenantota bacterium
ATGTGCAAAATCATATACAGTAGGACCACATGTATATAAACCAATCTTTCCCTCTTTTATTTCTTTAAAATCCTCTATTTTATTGTTTAAAGTATTGTAAAGCCTTAAATTCATTTTATCTCCCTTTCTTCTCCATCTGTTCTATTTTCAATATACCATCTGACTTGCTTACATGCTCTATCTATTACTGCTAAATCAGCATTTGTCCAGCTCGTTCTCCCGATTGCGCGTTTTAAAGAGCGATGAAAGAGCCCATTGTTTTCTTCTCTTATTTCTAAAGATTTCATCAAACTCCAAATATTGCTTGTTACTCTTTCGAATTTTTGCTTTGCAGCCATTTTGGGGAAATCAGCTATTTTTTTATTCTCAGTGAAGAGCTTATAAATTTCGTAAAGAATAATAATCACAGCTTGAGAAAGGTTTAGAGAAGGATAGGTGACAGCAGAAGGTATATAAATTAAATAATTTGCAAGTTGACTCTCATCTATTGTAACTCCTGAATCTTCCCTTCCAAATACAATAGCAATCTTTTCTTTTAAGGTTCTTGGCAAAATTAGCTCAGCTGCCTTTTCAGGTGTTATGAAATTTTTTTTCCATTTACCTTTTTTTTGTGTTGCAAGAAATACAAGAGAAATGTCTGCCAGAGCATTTGAGAGCGAATCAAATTCCTGGCTCGTTTTGATAATTTCCTGAGATCTGTAGCCCATTTTTTTTTGCTCTATAATCTCTCTATAATCAATAGGTCTTACCAGTCGAAGATGTGAAATTCCCATATTTTTCATTGCTCGCACAGAAGCCCCAATATTTCCTGGATTTTTAGGCTCTATCAATACAACATAAACATTATTCAAATCTTTTTCCATTATTTTACCTTTAAACTCAATTTAGATTGAAAATTATATTATAAAAACCTTTGTTGAGCAACAAAGCGAATTAAATCATTAAGAATTTACACAAAATTATACTAGAATGTTGGTATGTTGTATTCATAATTTTTCCTGTTAATATATACTTCTTTTATTTTTAAGTATGCTAAATAAAAATTTTTTTTTAAAAGTAGTTGAAAAAGTTCAGTACAGAATTGTAATATGCTATAATTTCCAATAGAGCTGAATTAACATTTATGGACAAGATAAAGAGAATTTATGTTGAAAAAAAAGAAGATTATGCTATTGAAGCTAAAAATCTTTTAAAAAACCTGAGAGAAAATCTAAATATAAAAAAATTAAATAATATAAGAATCTTAAATAGATATGATATTTCTGGAATAACAGAAAAGGAATTTAGAAGAGCAACAAGAACGATTTTTTCAGAACCTCCAGTTGATATGGTTTATAATGAAGCGTTTAAAATAGAAAAAAATGAAATAGTATTTGCCATTGAATACCTTCCAGGCCAATACGATCAAAGGGCAGATTCTGCAGCTCAATGTATTCAAATTACCACAAAAAAATCAAAACCAATAGTTCGCACAGCTAAAGTATATGTTTTAAAGGGAAATTTGGCAGAGTATGAAATTTTAAAAATAAAAAAATATCTAATAAATCCAGTTGATTCAAGAGAAGCAAATCTTACAAAACCTGAAAGTTTAGAAATAAATTTTATAATCCCAGATGATGTTAAAATATTAATAGGATTTACAGGTAAAAATAAAAACGAGCTCGAAGCTCTCAGAAAAGAGTTGAATCTTGCAATGAGATTTGATGATATACTGTATTGTCAAAAATATTTTAAAAAGGATGAAAAAAGGGATCCCTCAATCACAGAAATAAAAGTTCTTGATACATATTGGTCTGACCATTGTAGACATACAACTTTCAATACAAAAATTAAAACCGTACATATAGAAGAATCTATATTTAGCTTTCCTATAAAAATAGCTTTTAAAAAATATCTAAAATCCCATAAATCTATTTATAAAGATAAAGATATCACACTTATGAACATTGCTACAATAAATGCAAAAGAATTGCTTAAAAAAGGTGGATTAAAAGATTTAGAAATATCAGGAGAGATAAATGCATGCAGTATTATAAGAGATGTAGAAATAGAAGATAAAAAAGAAGAATGGCATATTATGTTTAAAAATGAAACACACAATCACCCTACAGAGATAGAACCATTCGGAGGAGCTGCCACATGTCTGGGAGGTGCTATAAGAGATCCGCTCTCCGGCCGTTCCTACGTTTTTCAGGCAATGCGAGTAACAGGTAGTGGAGATCCGAAAAGAAAAATAGAAGAAACACTCCCGGGAAAACTCCCACAACAAAAAATTACAATCGAAGCAGCTAATGGATACAGTTCTTATGGTAATCAAGTAGGTTTAGCAACAGGTATGGTTTCTGAGATATATGATGAAGGGTATATTGCCAAAAGAATGGAAGTCGGAGCTGTAATAGGAGCTGTCCCAAAAAAAAATATTATAAGAAAAGAGCCTGAACCAGGAGATTCAATAGTCTTGGTCGGAGGTAAGACAGGACGAGACGGAATTGGCGGAGCCACAGGCTCTTCAAAAACTCATACTGAAGAATCCATATACACTGCAGAAGCTGAAGTCCAAAAGGGAAATCCTCCAGAAGAGAGAAAATTACAACGATTATTTAGAAATCCTCAAGTAACTAAAATGATAAAAAAAAGTAATGATTTTGGAGCAGGGGGTGTGTCAGTAGCAGTTGGAGAACTAACAGAAGGAATGGAGATTAATCTTGATTTGATCCCTGTAAAATATAAAGGGCTCAATGGAACTGAATTGGCAATTTCAGAATCGCAAGAGAGAATGGCAGTAGTTGTCTTAAAAGAAAATGCTAAAAATTTTATAAGGTATGCTTCTGAAGAAAACCTTGGAGCTGTAGAAATTGCAAAGGTAACATCAGACAAAAGATTAAAAATGTTCTGGAGAGGCAAAAAGATTGTTGACTTAAGCAGGAGGTTTATTAGTACAAATGGAAAGAGACAAAACACCAATATATTTGTATCTGCTCCTCTTGAGAACAACAACTTTTTTAAAAATAGAACACAATATATAAAAGATAAATTCCCTGGCTTTGACTTAAAAAATATATGGTTGGCAAATATGAGAGATTTGAACACAGCCAGTCAAAAAGGATTAGTAGAAAGATTTGACAGTACAATAGGAGCAGGAAGTGTATTTCTTCCTTTTGGCGGTAAATATCAACAGACTCCTATTGAGGCAATGGTTGCAAAAATTCCAGCTTTTCTTCAAAACACAAAAACCGGAACAGTTATGAGTTTTGGTTTTAATCCAAGAATATCAAAATGGAGTCCTTTTCATGGAGCTATATATTCAATAGTTGAAGCTATTGCTAAAATAGTTTCTTGTGGTGGAAATTACAAAAGCATACGTTTCTCGCTTCAGGAGTATTTCGAAAAACTTGGACATGATACTAAAAAATGGGGTAAGCCTTTTAGTGCACTTTTAGGTGCTTATTATGTGATGAAAGAACTCAAACTTGCTGCAAT
>JAUXFB010000224.1 GCA_030620255.1 Candidatus Aminicenantota bacterium
AAAGAAGTGACTTCAAGTATGGGCGACAGTTTTTTTGAAAAACCTTCTATTGCCCTGATAAGCTTTTCATTTGCATCAGAGGACAATGACAGTTGCTCTAAGATTTCATCTAAGAGCATCCAACTTTCTTCATCAATTTCTTTTGTTGCAAGAATATTAATTTGACTTTTTACATTTTCATCAGCATTTTGTGCGGCAGCCAGAAGAGCAATTCGATCTTGATCAGTTATAATATCAATGTTTTCAAAAGCACTTGTAAGATTCTTTATTCTCAATAATGTCTCATAATTAAAAATAGTTTGATCAGCTTCGAGTAAAATCAAGACACTGTCATTGGATCCGGTGTAGTTTTGCCTCAGCTTTTCCAGATTCATACGGCTTTCATGGGTTGGTGGCAAAAGATACGGTGATGGGTCCCTTGTCAAGCCACTGAGAAGAGATCCCGCATATATAGAAATTATAAGAAAACTCAATAATACTATTTTAGGGTATTGAATTACTAATTTCTCAATAATTTGATTAAATTTCATTTTATTTCCTTTTTATTAAGATTCTCAACTCTTATGCTGAGAATGCGATTCCAAAAATGACTCGAAGTCATAAAAATTAAAAAAAATAGCAGTATATAAATGTATTGCCAGGACTTAGCCACTGATTCAGCAGTTAATTCCATGGTTACTCCTTTTTGATCCTATAAATAATAAAACACCGGTCTGTTCTTGACTGCTGGTCATATAGGGTGTCAAAAAAAACTCCTGAAAGGGAGTAGATATTGCCAATATTAACCTGATATTTTATCTCATAAATCCTTTAAGAATCATATTTTCCATAAGCAAGTATAATTCATCTGAAGGTTTTATTTCTCCAGCTAGAATAAGATCAAAAACACCTGTGAATAATCCAATGGCAGCCGCAACAAGGTTGTCAACCGGTTCCTCTTTGAAAATTTGTTCTTTAATGCCTTCTTTTATAAGCAGCCTGATCCGCTCATTTTTCCCATTGTTACACCTGGTAAACTCCATAAGTACTTCCGGGCTCATATCCTTTGTTAAAAGAAGCTGATCACATTTTCTATACACAGCATATTTTCTTGTATCACTTGTAATCATGTCCCAGAAGAGCCTTAACACTTGTTTTATTTGAACAATAAGGGGGGCATCGTTTTTGATTTGGGTAAAAATATCTAAAACTTCTTTGCTTTGACGAATAACAAGAGAGCCGAAGATTTCATTTTTACTTGAAAAGTGTTTGTAAATAGTTCCTTTCCCAACTTCAGCTAGTTCGGCAATCATTTCAATGGTGACAAATTCGATACCTTCTTCAGCAAACAGATCATAGGCAGCTTGAAGGATATCTTCCTCTCTTTGCTTAAACTCCCTTTCTTTTCTGTCAGCAATTCCCATATCCGCTCCTGTTAGTTTGTGACCATCAGTCATAAACTAAAACACACAAAATACTTTGTCAAGTTTTTTCTTGACAAGATAAAGGTATTTGACCAAATATAATCTGTAATACATATTCTAAAACTAATGGGAGGAAACAATGATCTTACATATTGAAAATAAAAATGAATTGAATCAACAGGGCGTAAAAACTAAGCAAAAGAACCTTTTTTTAATCTGACTTGCTGCTGCCCTGGGCACTTCAGGATAATGGAATACGCCCAGCAAGTTACCCGTTTATAAAGGGTATCACCTGTAATTTATATATTTTATTTTAAGTGTAAGTTTTTATTAAAGTCTGCGACTAATGTTTTAAGACAATTTAGTGGAGGAAATAAACTATTGCTGAAAACAACTACATTTGTTTTATTATTTTTGTTTTTACCCTTTACAGCATTTGCAGGATTTGATTTGTCACATAAAAAATTCAATCAAGTACTAAAGAATTATGTTGTTGATTCTGAGAATAATCGTTCAACTAAAGTTCTATATAGTTCACTTGTTAATGATACACATAATTTTCAAATATATCTTGATGATCTTTCAAAGGTGAAATATTCAGAATTCAGTGCGTGGAAGAAAGATGATAGATTAGCTTTTCTCATAAACGTATATAATGCTTTTACAATTAAACTTATCCTTGATAATTACGGGAAAATTAATTCCATTAAAGATATTGGTTCTTTTTTTGTAAATCCATGGAAAATCAAATTTATTGAGTTGTTTGGTGAAAAAATAAGTCTTGATCATGTAGAACATGAAATGATAAGAAAATTATTTTCAGAACCACTTATCCACGCAGCTCTTGTTTGTGCTGCAAAAAGTTGTCCTCCCTTAAGAAGAGAAGCTTATAGAGGAGAGATGCTGTCATTTCAACTTAGAGATAATATGCAGCGTTTTTTAATGGACCGGAACAGAAACAGATATAATTATAAAATAAACAGAGTTGAACTGTCATCAATTTTTAAATGGTATAAAGAGGATTTTACAGATACTTTTGGCAGATACAGTTCATTAAATAACTTTATTGGTTCTTTTTCTGATTTTATTTCAGATAATTCTAAATCATCAAATGAGCTAAAAAAAGGTCAATTTGATATCAAGTTTAATGACTATGACTGGTCGTTGAATGAGTAATTAATTCTTAATATAAAATTATGGTGAAATCATGCGCATACTTAAACAATTAATTTTTGTGGTTGTGCTGCTCTTAATCTCTGGAGAAGTATTTTGTGAAGATTTTTTTAAAAATGAGTATTGGGATTCAGGTAAAGCTGATTTCCAAACTTTTGATGCAAGGCTTACAAAGTATAATATCAATCGAAGAGCAAAAGTAACAATTCTCCTTGTTAAAGAGCCTTTTAATTTTAAAAAATATGTAAAAGCTCTAAAAGGTGAAAAATCTTTTGATGTAATTAAGATGAATTATATTAGAAAAATTCCAGCCGGTGTTTATGAATATAATCAGATGTTCTCAGCATATTTCAACAGAAGTAATGGGAAATTGCTCAAAGTTTTAATTTCAAGCCAGGATGGCTGTGGAACAACCTTTAAAAAATACCAGAATAGAGATTTAAAAAATGAAATGCTAATCCATTCATATTTTGATGGTGAAGGGGAAGTAAAACTTACATTTAGTAAAAATAATTTTGTTTTTTATGAGACTTTACCAGTCGTATTAAGATTTAGGCTCAATGAACAAGAAAATTATACTTTGAATATTACAGAACCTTTAATGACCAATAAGAAAGGTTCAGAAAAACTTATTAAAGCAGAAGTTAAAGTGAGAAAAATTAATGGCCTTAAAGAGATTAAGAGCAAAGAGAAACTATATGAGGTTGCAATAAATTATGGTGAGAAAATTGATTATTTTTATTTTGAAAGTAAATTTCCCCACAGGCTTGTAAAATGGACAAAAAGTAATAGTGATACTCTCACAATAAGAAAATCTGATTTTTTGTATTATTGGAATTATACTAAACCTGAACATAATAGTTATTTTTAATTAAAGAGCTATAACTAAATAATAAAATAGGACTTTTATGCTGGAATACTTGATTTTTGTTATATATTTTTCTGCTGCTTTTCTATTGTTGATTTATGGTCTGAATAACTATGTAATGATAACTCTTTTTAAGCAAAACACTTATCAAAATTCATCTTCAATCAATTTTGATTGTGAATTATCTGAATCACCCAATGCAGTTCCCAAGGTAACTACACAAATCCCAATATATAATGAGTATAATGTTGCAAAAAGAG
>JAUXFB010000248.1 GCA_030620255.1 Candidatus Aminicenantota bacterium
AGAAGCAATATTGCAGGGAGAACCAAAAACTTATATTCATGCTACATTAGTAAAGAAAAATATTAGCACTTTTGATGCTTGTAATATTTTTTGCCAAAAAAACAATTTAAATTATAAAGAAGATATTACTTACTGTGGATTAAAGGATACTTTAGGTGTAACAGCCCAATCAATTTGTATAAAAAATAAACCCAACTCAAAAATAAAATATACCGACTTTAAGAAATTTTTTTTAAAAGATTTAAGATTTTCAAACAAAAAACTGATTGTTGGCAGTCATATTGGTAATAATTTTACAATCAAATTGAGAAATGTTTCTCCTAATGAAGATAATGAAAAAATATTGGATAAGTTCAAATTATTTGTTGGAAAAGGAATACCCAATTATTATGGACCTCAAAGATTTGGTATAAGACAAAATAACTATATCTTTGGGAAACTTTTACTTAAAAAAAGGTATGATGAATTTTTATTCAGATTTTTAACAAATTCAAAAAATGAAAGTCAAGAAATTATAATAGTAAGGAAAAAACTTAAAGACAATTTTGGATGTTGGAAGAAATGTTATGAACTTATTGGTTCAAAGGTAAGTAAAGAATTGTCAGATGAAAAAAGATTACTTTACGATTTATCCCAAGGTATGGAATTAAAAAAAGCCATTAAAAATATGAAACTTTCTAATTTTTTTGTTCATAGTTACAGCAGTTACCTTTTTAATATGGCTTTGTCTTCATTTCTAAAAGAGGAATATAAAAATGTAAAGCTTGAAAAAATAGGAAATAATTCAAGATTAAATAAATTAAATAGAAATATATATTTACCTATTTTAAAAAGAGAAAATGTGTCTCTCAAAGATTTTAAATTGTGTGAATTTAAGGTATTTGAACACCCGAGAGATTCTTTATTTTATCCGAAAGACTTCAAATATTTTATTGAACCAAATCATATAATTTTAACATTTAGTTTAGGTAAGGGTGAATATGCTTCATTAGTATTAGATTATCTAGTAAAAAATAGTACAAAAAAGTTGTGTTAATATGATAACTATTACAGGTCCGTCTGGTGTAGGAAAAAGTTATTTGAAAAGGTATTTAAAAGATATATTTAATTTTGAAGAAATCCCGGTATATACAACAAGAAAACCCCGTAAAGAAGAAGATTCTACAGAAAGAATTTATCTAACTGAAGAAGAGTTCAAAGACAAATATAATAAAAACGAGTTTATATTTGTAGATAAAATATATGATGCAGGTTATGCATTTATGGCTTCTGATTTAAGAGAGGGCAATAATACTATACTTGAACTTTACATTGATAATGTTGAGAAATTCAGGAAGTTATACCCTTCTGCTATTATGATAGCACTTATAACTAATTCCCAGGAACTTCTTGAAAATAGACTAAAAAATAGAGGGGAAAATAACATAAAAAGACTTTGTGAGTGGGAAGAAGAAGTTCAGAAAATAAGAGATAATAAAAATCTATTTAATCTCGTTTATAACATTGATAAAAATACGGAAAATAAGATACTAATTGATATGGAGGAATATATTCAGGGTTGTCTAAAATGTTAACAACATATCTTTGTGGAAAAAAACTTAAAAGTCCTATTATTTTGGGTTCAGGAACATTAGGAGAGAAAAAAGAATCTTTAATAAATGCTTTGAACTTTGGGGCAGGTGCGGTTGTTAATAGAACTTTAAGAGTTAGTTCCAACAGAAAGATTTTTAAACCTGCGTATTATTTTGGGAAGAGTTATATGCTCAATGCAGATAATAAAAATGTTACACCTTGGGAATATTGGGTAAGAAAGGCAAAGGAAGTTGAAAAGTATGGTCCATTAATCATAAGTTTATCTGCAAGAATTCCTAAAGATTGCGGTATAATTGTTTCTGCTTTCGAAGAAAATTATTCACCATCATTTTATGAATTAAATTTTTCTTGTTCTCATTCAGCTAAAATTTATGGAAAAATTAGTTATGAACAGGTTGAAAAATCATTAAGGTTGATTAGAAAGAGAACTAAAAAACAAATATTTTTAAAATTATCTCTTGATAATATAGATTTTAAACAGTTGAATAATCTTGAAGGGTTGGTAGATGCATATGTATTGTCAAATACAATAGGTCCTGGTTTGAAAATTGATATAAACTCAAGAAAATCTGTGCTTGGTTCTCCTTTTGGTGGGGTGAGTGGTGATGCTATAAAACCTCTTGTTCTTGCTGGAATATATGAGTTAAAGCACCACACAAAAAAAACAATAATAGGTGTAAGCGGTATTGAAAGTGCGGAAGATGTGTTGGAATATCTTATTTTGGGTTGTGATGCTGTTCAAATATATACAAAAGCACATAGAGAAGGGATAGAAATTTTCAAAAAGTTAAATGATGATTTAAAGAATTTATTGAATAAAATGAATGAAACTGTAGAAACTATTAAAGGGACTTTCAATTATGGGAAATAAAAGAAACCATATAATTGATATTTATTGTACAAATTGCAATACTCATCTTTATAGATATTTGAAAGAAGGAGAAGGCAAACTAATAAAATGTTATACAACAAATATTTTGGAGGATGATACTATAAACCTTTTACATTGTCCTGGTTGTGGCGAAGAATTTGCAAGAGAAGCAAGGTACCATAACAGACCTGCTTATAAGATAATTCAGGGTAAAGTATATGTTAGGAAATAATTATGGCAGATGAATATGTTGATGTTGTTGATAAAAATGATAATGAATTAGGAATTAAAAAATTGAAAAGTATTGTTCATAAGGAAGGAGACTGGCACAGAGGAGCACATTTGTGGATAATTAAAGAAGGCAGAATACTTCTGCAAAAAAGAGCACCAGAGAAGGATTTCTTCCCAAATTGTTTTGATGTTGCTTGTGGAGGACATGTTTCAAGTGGGGAAATCTTTGAGGATACCTTAGTAAGAGAAGTTAAAGAAGAGTTGGGATTAGAAGTAAATAAAAAGGACTTTATATTTTTGGATAAAAGAAATCAGAATTCTAAAGAGGATAAAAAAGATATGATAAGTAGAGAAGTGTTAGGTGTTTATTTATATTTCTTGAAAGAGCCTGTGGAAAATATAATTTTACAGAAAGAAGAAGTTTCTGAAGTTAAATTATTTAAAATAAATGAATTGAAAAATTTATTAAATAATAAACCTAAAATGTTTGTTGCAGACAAAAACTATTTTTTTGAAACAATTGATAAAATAGAAGAGATATTATCTAAACAAAAAATAGATTATGAAACAATATAAAAATTTAAATCCCCGCCAAAATCAAAATAGTCGGAACCAGTAAAACACCCATCATAAAACTTCTCCTTACTCCGGTCTGAATACAGAATAATCCAATCGCCAATCCTGTAACTA
>JAUXFB010000085.1 GCA_030620255.1 Candidatus Aminicenantota bacterium
AGGGAATTGGTATCAAAAGGTATTGCATACCATCATGCAGGCATTCATCCCATGCTTAAGGAAGTCATTGAACAACTTTTTTATGCCAAATACATTAAGATTATATTTACAACAGAAACCTTTGCCCTTGGAATCAATATGCCTGCAAAGAGTGTTGTAATAGATGAACTGAAAAAAAAATATGGCAAGTTTTACAAGATGTTAAAAATACGCGATTTTTATCAAATGGCAGGACGATCCGGGAGAAGAGGGATTGATAATAAAGGCTTTGTTTACATACGAATAAACCCTGAAGAACTCAGCTTTCGCCAGATCAATTATCTCTTTTCTGGAAAGCCAGAACCTATAGTAAGCCGCTTTAATGCTTCTTATGCTACAATATTAAATCTTTATGAAACATATGGAGAAAATTTTCTAAACATCTTTTCTCTCTCTTTTTATCACTTCCTTGAAAAAAGACAATTAAACTCCTATCAATTCAATCAAATAAAATCTAAATTAAAAATTCTAAAACAACTTGATTGTATAAGAGGGGAAAAACTCACAACAAAAGGGCATTTTGCTAAAAAAATATATGGTTATGAATTGATACTCACTGAACTATATAAATCAGACATGCTTAAAAAACTATCTGTTAAAGAACTAGGTATATTATGTCTGGCTATTGTCTTTGAGCCCAAACCAAAATCAAAGCAACCAAAACTCAGTCATAAATTAAAGCATATTAAAGCTGAAACCAATAAGATCATAAAATATATTCACAATGTTGAGAAAATATATGGAACAAATACTATGAGCAAAAAGCCCTTTTTTGATCTATCATTCTCCTTAATTGATTGGATGAATAACAAACCATTTGAAGAAATAATAGAAAAAATTGATCTAGATGAAGGCGAGATAATCAGATATTACAGGATGAGTATTCAAATATTAAGAGAGATACTTGACACTCCTGTTTCAATAAAACTTAAAGAAAACATCTCAAAGGCAATTAATTTGATCAATTATGGAGCAATAGATGCAGAAAATCAACTGAAAGATATTTCTAACATAGAATTATAATTTCTTTCTTTTTTTAAATTCCTTTGCACTTCTTATAAATGACACAAACAAGAGATGAGGATTTAAGGGCTTTGATTTGAATTCAGGATGAAATTGACATCCAATAAACCATGGGTGACCTTTTAGTTCTATTATCTCAACAAGATTCCTTTCAGGATTTTTACCACTAATTATCATCCCATTATCTTCTAAATCGCTTTCAAATTTTGGGTTAAACTCGAATCTATGCCTATGTCTCTCAAATATCTTCTCAGTTTTATAAATACTATAACAAAAAGTGCCCTTTTTTAAAACACACTCAAAATCACCCAATCTCATATTATGTCCCAGTTCTTCAATATCAACTAATTCTTTTAATTTAAGAAAGATCTTATTTGAGGTATATTTATTAAACTCAACAGAATTTGCATCTTTTATTGCAACAAAATTCCTTATAAATTCAATTGATGCAACTTGCATGCCAAGACAAATCCCAAAAAAAGGAACTCTATTAATTCTGGCATATTCAACTGCTTTTATCATTCCCTCAATACCACGAATACCAAATCCTCCGGGTATAAGAATTGCATTTGAGTGTTTAAATCTTTCTATAAGATCACATTTCAATAGGTCTTCAGATTCAACAAGATCAAGTTTTACTCTCAGGTTATTTTCAACTCCTCCATGGAAAAGAGCCTCATATAAACTCTTATATGAATCATTTAACTGAATATATTTTCCAACAATACTAATAACCACTTCTTCTTTCAAATTTTCAACTCTATTTACCCATTTCTCCCAATCTTCAGAATTATCCTTCTTTTTCTGAAGGTTAAGTTTTTCTAAAATATTTTTTCCCAATCCCTCTTTTTTAAAGATCAATGGAATCTCATATATAGTTTTAACATCAGGAGCACTTACAACATCTTCAAATTTTAAATTTGTAAAAAGAGCAATTTTCTTCTTTATATCATCATTTAAAGGGATTTCTGCTCTGCAAAGCAAAATATCAGGTTGAATTCCAATCTCCCTTAAAGCCTTTACACTGTGCTGTGTTGGTTTGGTTTTAAGCTCACCCGCAGTTTTAACAAACGGTACTAAAGTTAAATGTATATAGATCGAATCATTATCTTTAAGCTCAAGTCCGATCTGTCTTATTGCCTCAAGAAAAGGTAAACTTTCAATATCTCCAACAGTTCCGCCAATCTCTACAAGTATTACATCATATTTTCCATGCATTATCATTATTGCTGATTTGATCTCATCTGTTACATGGGGTATGACCTGGACAGTTTTACCAAGATAATCTCCCCTTCTTTCTTTCTGAATTACATCGTTATAAATTTTACCTGCAGTCCAGTTATTTTGCTGAGACATTTTAGCTGCAGTAAAACGTTCATAATGACCTAAATCAAGATCTGTTTCAGCTCCATCATCAGTAACAAAAACTTCTCCATGCTGAAAAGGGCTCATAGTTCCGGGATCAACATTCAAATATGGATCAAGTTTTAAAATAGAAATCGTAAACCCATACGATTCAAGTATATTTCCAATTGAAGCTGCAGCAACTCCTTTCCCAAGTGCAGAAAGTACCCCCCCAGTTATAAAGATATATTTTGTTTCTAACAACTTTCACCTCAAAACTTATACTTCTCTCTTTTTTTGCTTTAAAATATTTTCTATTTTAACAACATCTTCTGGAACATCTACTCCATATGATTTATAATTGGTTTTAATAACACTAATTTTTATATTATTATCTAAAAATCTTAATTGCTCTAATTTTTCTTTGTTCTCCAGATTCGACATAGAAGATTCAACAAATCTTTTCAAAGCATCCCTCATATAACCATAAATTCCTATATGTTGGTAAAAGCCGCTGAAGTTTGACTTTGTTTGGAAAGGTATGGGAGACCTTGAAAAATATAGAGCCATTAAACTTTCATCAAAAACTACTTTAATTATGTTTTTAGAAATAAAATCATCATAAGAAGAATTAAAACAAACAGCAGTTACAACATCACATTTGCTTATTTGCAGTTTTTTATATAAATCTGTTATTAATTCCTCAGAGATCAATGGTTCATCACCCTGAATGTTTACTACTGCATCATAATCACTACTTTTTACTACTTCCCATAGTCTATCTGTACCTGATTGATGTTTTTCAGATGTCAATGCGAATCTGCCCCCAAAACCATTAACAACTTTTGCAATTCTCTTATCATCAGTTGCTACAATTATATCAGAAAATTTTTTTGATTTCTCAACCTGAGTATAGACCCTCTCAATCATAACTACTCCATTGATCTTTACAAGAGGTTTACCTTTAAATCTTTTTGAATTATATCTTGCAGGAATGATTGCAACAATTTTCATGGCAATCATTTATATATCTTACCATTTTCAACTTTTTCTTTATTTTCAAGAGGGTTTAAATCCATTTGACAAGACCCCTGAAAAAAAGCTCCGTCTTCAATAATTAATTTCGCACAAACAATCTTGCCAGTAACTCTTCCTTTTGATAAGATCTCAACCATACCTTTTGCAATTATTGACCCCTCTAATCTCCCATTGACAGTTACTGTTCTTACTTGCACATCAGCATTCACAACACCTGTTTCGCCAATTACCAGAGCTGTTCCGGATAAAATCTTACCCTTAAATTTTCCATCAATCCTGAAGGAATCTTTAAATTCCATATCTCCACTTACCCCTGTTTCTTTATCAATAAACCCACTCAATCTACCACCTTCTTCAAATTTTGGCATATCTTACTCCTTTAAAAACATTTTATAGATCCTTTCAAATTCATCGAGTTTAGTAAAATATATTTCTATTTTCCCTTTACCATTCTTTGAATATCTTAACTTTACTTTAGTTGAAAAGAATTTAACCAACTTATCTTCAATTTTTTGCAGATCAGGATCATACTGAACTATTCTTTTTCTATCTTCTATATAAAATTTCTTAACCAAAGATTCAGTCTGCCTTACAGAAAGTTTCTTTTTCAAAACATTTGTAAAAGCTTTTAACATATCATCATCACTATTTAGAGAAAGGATTGCTCTTGCATGGCCCTGAGTGATTTCATCTGAAACAATACCCTGCTTTATTACTTCAGGCAATTTTAATAATCTTAAAAAATTTGTTAAAGTACTTCTTTTCATACCAATTTTTTCTGATACGTTTTCCTGATTAAGTCCTGTTTTTTTCATCAGCAACTCAATTCCTTCAGAAATCTCAATAGCATTTAGATCTTCTCTTTGTATATTTTCAACAAGGGCACCAATCATAATATCATCAGTAGATATATCTTTAATAATGGCAGGGATTTTTTTCCATTTTAAATATTGAACAGCGCGCCATCTCCTTTCCCCAACAATCAGGTGAAATTTTCCAGCCTTTTTATAAACAATAATAGGCTGTATCATACCTGCTTCCTTTATGGAACTTGCAAGCTCTTTTATCTTTTCTATATTAAATTTTTTTCTTGGTTGAAACGGATTCGGATATATATTCTCTATATCAATTTCAATATAATTACTTTCAAGCTCAGATGATCTCTTATTTGAAATAATTGCTTCAATACCCTTACCCAATGCTCTTCTTTTCATAATGCCATAATCTCCTTTGCTAAAGACATATAAGCTTTAGACCCTCTTGATTTAATATCATATAATTGAATTGGTTTTCCAAAGCTAGGAGCCTCGGATAATCTTACATTACGAGGAACAATTGAACCATAAACCTTTGATTGAAAATAAGTTTTTATCTCCTCTTCTACCTGTTTTGATAAGTTTGTTCTTTCATCATACATAGTTACCAATATCCCATTTATTTCAAGTGTTGAATTAAAATTCTCTTTTATCCTATTTATTGTATTCATTAAATCAGAAAGGCCTTCAAGTGCATAATATTCAGCTTGGATTGGTATCAAAACACTATTTGCTGCAGTTAAAGCATTGATGGTTAATAACCCAAGTGAGGGTGGAGAATCAATAATAATATAATCAAAATCCATCTTGCAATTTTCTAAAGCCTTATTTAAATATAAATGACTATCATCTTCAGAAACAATTTCAAGTTCAAATCTTGCAAGATTCCTTGAAGAAGGTATCAGTTTCAAATAACTTAAATCACAATCTAAAATAGCCTCTTCCATAGAACACTCTTTAATTAAAACAGAATAAATATCTTTTCTAGATTCGTTTTTATCAAAACCAAAACCAGTTGTAGAATTAGCTTGAGGGTCAAGATCAATAACCAAAACCCTTTCCTCTGCTATTGCAAATGCTGCTGCTAGATTGATAGCTGTTGTTGTTTTACCAACACCACCCTTTTGATTTGCAACAGCAATAATATTACAATAATTTTTCTTATGTTTCACGTGAAACCCTTAATTTTCAAAATGACTAAATTGTCTCTAAAAAAGATATTATAGATGTTTTTGTCCATATTTTCCAGATTTTTTTTGTTTTTTTTTATTTTGTTTTTAGATGTAATGATAACAAGCTCTTGAGCAAATCCTTTTCTAATAAAATCATAAAGCATTTCATTTTTTGGGAATCCTCTTGCTACAAGAGTAGCTCTTTTCTCTAAATTTTTTCTAAAATATTCCTTTATATCTAAATTATAAACTTCAACATTTTTTAATAACATATTCTTTATCACTAAACCCAAAAAATTTACTTTTCTTATCTTGCTTTCAACAAGTTTTATTTCTTTTTGTCTATTCATTATTGCAATTGGAATTCCAAGGATACCATTTCCACTTCCAAAATCAATTATTGTACTATTTGTTATTAATTTTTCTAATAACATTGTTTCTTCTATTAGTTTTTCAATATCTCTTTTCCCAATTTTTCTTGACATTATATTTAACTTCCTATTATAATCCATAAGATTTTCAATATATTCTTCTAATTTTTTCTTTTGCCCTGATTCTAAATTTGAAAAACCGTTTGTAATATTCTCACTCATATAATTTTAATTCATGGTTTCTTAAAATTTTAATTTACTTAAATAACACCTATTGTTTGCTCTTAATAAATACATAATATGCAGCCGAAATAAGCCAAACCGTTAAGACAATAGGAGAATACTTTCTAAAATCAACAATTAAAAAATATGGAGATAGCAAGATTATTAAGATCAAAACAAATGCAAATATTCTTTTAATTAGTTCTTTCAAATTTTATTAAAAGTTAAAATATTGTTCAAACTCTTTGGGGTGAGGGGCATACATAACCTCATCAATCTCTTTCCTCTTAATTCTTATCCACTGTGAAATTAAGTCGTCAGTAAAAACATTACTTACTTTTAAATAATCATTATCCTTTTCACGGTAACCTAAAGCTTCTGAAAGACTCTCAGGTAACATTTTTATCTTTTTTCTTATTGATTTCACCTCTGGAATCTCTGAATCAAATGG
>JAUXFB010000218.1 GCA_030620255.1 Candidatus Aminicenantota bacterium
CATCTTCAATTATGAATAAAGACTTGTTTGAATATAGAAATATAAAAAAAATTTTCGGGTCGATATTTGAATCATACGATGAAAGGGTTCTGAATATAATTAAACAAGGGTATGGCACAAAAAAGTTTTTACCTTTTGGAAAAAAAGTATTTCTTTAATTTATTATGAATCAATGTCATTGGACGTGCTCTTTTTGCTGATAGCTGAGACTTGGTTGAATAGTTAACTGGTTGAATAGTTGATTGGTTTATTAGTTGAATAGTTTATTTTCATTCATCACTATTTACTCATCTACCCATCCACTC
Organism: Candidatus Aminicenantota bacterium; assembly: GCA_030620255.1. Taxonomy (GTDB): domain Bacteria; phylum Acidobacteriota; class Aminicenantia; order UBA2199; family UBA2199; genus JAUWNT01. Next base: position 306 of record JAUXFB010000218.1, read on the forward strand.
ATCTACTCATCCACCCATTCACTCTTCACTTCTGAAATGTGTTAAGTTTAAAAATTTAAAAATATTTTGACTAAAAATTAAATATTTATTAAAATGTAAACATGGCACAGAAATCAAAAATTGAATGGACTGAATCAACATGGAATCCAATAACAGGATGTACAAAAATCAGTGAAGGATGTAGAAATTGCTATGCTGAGAAAATGGCTTTTAGATTAAAGTCTATGGGAGTGAAAAAATACAAAAACGGTTTTAACATTACTATACATAAGAACAACTTGAAAGATCCATTATTGTGGATGAAACCCCATATAATATTTGTATGTTCAATGTCTGATCTTTTTCATGAAGATATCCCGGAAGAATTTATATTAAAAGTTTTTAAAACTATGAATGAAGCGAATTGGCACGTTTTTCAGGTTCTTACAAAGAGGCCAAAAAGACTGCTTGAATTAAATAGTAAGATAAATTGGACTCAAAACATCTGGATGGGAGTTACAGTTGAATCTGAATTATATGTAAACAGAATAAATGATCTTGAAATAACAGATGCTCAAATAAAATTTCTATCACTTGAGCCTTTATTGTCTGATATACCTGAAATTCCACTCTCGAATATTGATTGGGTGATTGCTGGGGGCGAGAGTGGTTATTATTCAAGGCCAGTTTCTCCTAACTGGATAAGAAGTATTCAGCATCAATGCGAGACACAAAATGTTCCTTTCTTTTTCAAACAATGGGGTGGAGTAAATAAAAAGAAAAATGGCAGGTCACTTGATGGTAAAATCTGGGCACAAATGCCAAAACATTTTAAGACAACAAACTATTTGAGTTTCAAATAAATATTTTTCATCTTTGCCTTACTTTTTATTGATTTACTTAAATGCCCTTTTCCCGTTTTATATTTATCGTCACACAATAAATCTAATTTTCCTTCTTTCAGTAAGTTATTAATATTTTCTACTATATTCCCTGTTGTTGGAACCTTATATCCAGGGATTTTTGTTGCATCTTTCCATGATAAAAAATCATTGTACAAAGAATTAACTAAATTATAAAAGTTGAATTTATTTTGACATTCAAGAATTTTTTGAATACTATTCTTTAGCTCATATCCAGTAAATAATCCCTTTGATTGTTGCTTAACTTCGACAATATTCTGATATGAATTTAGAAAACTATCAGCAACTCCAACACTGTTAGTTGTTAAAACAAGATAGAAATAATCAATAGACGATAATTTCTTCTTCTTTTCAATTGGGATAGCCAAGCCAATAGCAAAATCCTTAAATTCAAATTTACTTCTAATTTGTTTTTTTATTTCTTCTGATAAATCCTCTTGAGATTTTATTAATTCTGGATCAATTCCATATTTTTTTATTTCTGAAGCATTTTTTCCTTTAGATCCGAATATCCTTTTCATACTTAATCTATTTATTAAAAACATTACGTCTTTGAATTTTGTTCCTTTAATTATTAAATCACTGAGTTTTAATAAATCCAACTCTAATGCATAAGGGTCAGCAAATATAAATCCACCTTCGTTTGAAGATAAGTGTTTTTTTAAATCATCAAAGTAATTTTCCCAATTTTTATCACCTTTTAGAATTTTTATTCGATAATCATTCACTTTCCCTTTTAACAATTCAAACAATTTTTCTGAGCTATTTGTATCTTTTTCAATTGCAATCAATGATATTGTCTTAAAATTATTACTTTTCGAGTCAATATGTTTTTTTAATAAATCTAATGCAATCAATGGAGAGCCTTCTTTTTTATCATCATAAAGTCCTTCACCAGCAAACAAATCCATATAAATAAATGAATTTATCCAACCCATATTGTTAGCAATTCCTATTGATGTATTCAATGTTTCCTTAAATAATATATGCTTTATATATGAGTGGGCTTTCTTATCTTTAAAAAATTCTTGGTTTTTCTTTAATGCCATTTATCACCTACTATTATTTTTCCTCTTAACAATCACAATTTAAAATTTCCCCATCTTGATTCTGTCTAAATAGCTGTTGTATATTTGCTACATACATAAACACTCCATAAATTTATTCCCTAAAAAACATCTTCAAATTTTTTGGCTTTTTTCAATTTTTTTAAACTTGTATATCGTGGAGCCTGTGGAGCTGTCCCCTTTTTCCTACTGGTTAATCTTATTGGACCAACCTTTTTTGCTGCTTCTTTAAAATAAATTTTATATTTCCCAGTATCTTTATATTTCTCAATTTTTGAAACTTCAGCTAGATGAGTAATAGCTGATACCGGAGATGTCTGATATGCAGCAATAAATTTAATACGATCTAACATTGAACTCGATATTCTTATAGCCCACCAACAATCATTTTCTATAAATTCTTTATTAAATCCCTCTTCATTTGCAGGAACAACAATCGTATCAATTTCTTCTAAATTTAGTACTGATTTTTTCTCTTCTGTAATTTCAAGAATATCTTGCTGGAAAGGTGTAAATTGAAATATTTTTTCATCATTACAATAAAAAGTCTTAAACTCGATTACATCTGTTTTCATTGTAAGCTGGCTTAAAACATTTTGAAGATCTGAAGTAATTTCATCAATTATAACTACGGCAATAATATCTTTTTCAAATATTATATTATCCAATAGGTCATCAATATTTCTAAAACCTGCTTTCTTTACTCCCTTGTCAACAATATTCTTTTTGCTTTGGTCATTTAAAATATCTTCTAACAATAATTTTCTAATTTTTCTTCCACTTGCTTTATAAGAAATTGCAAATTTAAGGAGCTGTTGACCGATATGCCTGAAAGGATCATGAGAAACCAATTCGTTTTCAATAATATAAAGCTTAGGAGATTTTTCGAATGAGAAGTCTATTAAATAACCATCAGGAATACTTAAAATTTTATCTTCACCAATCCTTTTTTTTATATCAATGTAAACTGATTTCTTTCCAAATATATTCTTCGAATGATTTATCACTTCTTTTTCAAAATCAGTTTCCCTTTTATATTCATATGAATTAAATACTTTGTCATTAGAAATTATTCTTTGCATAATTCCTCCTGAATTTTTATTACTTTTTGATTTTATTTTTATCCTTTAAAATTAAAAAGTCAAGTTTATAATTTTAATAACTAATTATGTTTCAAGAGAAGAAAGAAAAGATGAACAAAAATCAAAAAATAGGATGTGTCCCTATTTATTCACTAAGATTAAAATCTTTGAGTTCTAGGAAAAATTTTTGCTCCAAGCTCACATATTCCAAAAACATTATCAAAAAGTTTTACTGCTTTTGAGAAATGTGAATGAAGATAATTTAATTCCTCTGTTGTTGTTCCAGGAGCAAGGTTTTTTCTTTCTTTTTCATCAAGATGATTATATTCAGATATATATATTGGATCTTTTCCTTCAGACTTAACAAATGCTTTTAAATGAAGGCTATGAATTAGAATATTTCTTCTCCTAAGTAACCAGCCAA
>JAUXFB010000063.1 GCA_030620255.1 Candidatus Aminicenantota bacterium
GAATGTAAAGAAATGATGAAAAAAATTAAATTAATAAAAATAGTATGTTTTTTGTTCTGTTTTACAATTTTATGTTTTTCAGAAGATTTTTCTGAATTAAAAAATAAAGGCATAAAATTTATAAAAAAGGGTAAACCTGTTTATGGACAGATAAATCTCGATTTTTCAGAAAAAACACTTATACAAGAATCTGAAAAGGATGAGAATTATATGTTTTCAAGAATTGTTGATATAAAGGTTGATAGAGATGAAAATCTTTATATTATAGATCACAAAAGAGTAATGAAATACAGTAGAAACGGTAAATTTAAGATAAAAATAGGTAGAACCGGTCAGGGACCAGGTGAATTTTACAATCCAATGAGGTTATTCATTGATAAATCAAACAACCTTTACATAATGGATTTTAGAAGATTAATAAAATATAGTTCCGATTCTAATTATATCTTTTCTTTTAAAATAAATAGAACTGTTAAAAATGATTTCTTTGTGGGTAAATCAGATAATGAGTTATTTGCCCCAGTAAAAAAATACAGTGAAAAGGGAGTATATGAAAGCATTGTATTATTAAATCTAAATGAAGGAAAAGAAAAAGATATTTATAGTTTTATTAATAAAGAAGTTTTTTTTAAGGGTAATAAAAGGGGCGGAGTTATGGGTGGTGTTTATCATCCATATTCAAAGAAAATTTTTTTATCTCATTTAAAATATAAAAAGATATGTTTTGCTGAGAATTCAACTTATAAAGTTTATTTATCAGATCTTTCGGGAAATATAAAATCAATTATTTATGATAATAAAAAGCAAGAAAAGGTTTCTAATAAAGAAATTGAGTGGTTTAGAAGGAAGTATAGTAAGAGAAGGTTTGAAATTTTAAGATTACCTGAATACAGACCAATAGTAGAAAATATGTTAACTGATGAATTGGGGAGGATTTATATATTCAAAAAAAAGTCAGTATTAAACAAATCAAAAAGGTTCAATGTTGATATATTCAGTAAAGATGGAGTTTTTCTTTACAAAGCAACAATAAACAAAGTTCCGAAAATAATTTATAATGGTTATATCTATTATATTGAAAATGATAATGAAGGAAGATGTATTATAAAAAAAGCAAAAATAAACAATTATAAAAAAATAAAGCACAATTAGGGTAAGAATTTTAAAAGATTCCTATAAACGTTATTGAACCGGTTTCTATTTATTTGACAATGAACTTCTAATGGATGACCCCTATTCTTTATATAAAATAAATTAAATACCCCAGGGGTAATAGTTTCTATTTACACAATATTTTCCAGAAGGAGAAGAACTCAGATCAATATAAAATTCGAGTTTTTCATCATTTTCATTTACACATAGCTCTAAAACTTTTATTTTGTATTTTTTGCGCTTAATATTTACTATTGCATAATCTAAATCATATAAACAGAGACAGTAACACATCTCACCATATTCTCTCTCTTTTATTATTATAGTATCTTCTCTTACATCTATGTCTGCTGTGACTGTTGAGCAGCAATTAAATCCTGCATTTATATGTTTAAGTATAAGTTTATTTTCTCCGTCATATTCATATTCTATACAATCCTCATTAGATTTATATAGAATTTGATTGTCATTCAATGCAGTGCTATATGAGTGTTTGCACCCGTATGAATTAATTAGTGTCCCAAAAGGTTCAGATTCAGTTAAATTATTACTTTTACAACTTATAAAAGCAAAACATATTAAAATTGATAAAATAAGGCTTTTCATTTTTTTCTCCAATACTAAATTGTAGCAAGTTTAATGCCAGCAAAAACAGGATTAAAGTGTCACATTTTTAGGACACTTTTCCAATTTATGTCCTATTTTTAGGACATTTTTTAGAAAGAGGTCATTTATTGTTGTTTTCTTTATTCTAAAATGATAATAGAGATTCTGTTTATCTTGACAAAATATCTTATTAGAATTATACTTTTTCAAAGAATGAGACAAAGTATAAAAGAATCAAATAATTCTACAGAACTTAATTTAAAAAACGAAATAGTAGCAATAATATTACTATTTATCTCAATTTTTCTTATTTTCAGTTTAATTGGTTATAATCCTAATGACTCAAGTTTTTTCGAGAATTCTTTTAAAGATAATGTTGTAAGAAATTATAGTGGAAAGATTGGAGCTGAAGTATCAGCCATTTTATTCACTCTTTTTGGAAATTCTTCTTATATTATTATTTTTTATCTAATTTTTCTTTCTGCTTTTTTTTTCTTTAACCGGAGAATCAAGAGTGTAATAACAAAAACTTTTGGATATCTTCTACTTTTAATTTCTTTTTCATCTTTCCTTGCATATGTAAAACCATTTGTAAAAATAAATGGGATTAAAATTAAGACAGGTGGGATTGTTGGCTTTTTCATTATAGATTTTTCAAAAGGTCAAATTGGTGATTTTTTATCTGTTTTATTATCTTGTGTACTAATTATAATTTCTCTTACTCTTATTGCTAAATTTTCATTAAGTAAAGTAATAAAATTTTCATTGAAATTTTTTAAATTTCTGTTCAATTTAATCAAGAAATTTATCAAAATGAGATTAAATATATATAAGAAGAATAGAAGACTAAAAAAAGTTCAGCGGAAATATAGAGAAGAAGCCCAGAGCCCGGGTATAGGAGATGAAACTTATAGATTTAAAAAAGAGAGAAAAAAGATAATTAGAAAGCCAACAGGAATTCCTGAAGAGAGGTCTCTATTTTCAGATCTTCAAGATGGATTTGTAAATAAAGTTAAATATAAGCCTCCTCCAATAACTTACCTTGATGCACCTACTGAAAAAAGCCAAATTGATTTTAAGGAGCTTGAAGATAAAAAGAGAGAATTGTCTCAAAGATTGCATGAATTTAAAATCAAAGGTGAGATAGTTGAATATACTCCAGGTCCAGTTATAACAACTTATGAATTTTCTCCTGATATTGGTGTTAAGGTGAGAGAAGTTACGAATTTATCTGAAGATCTTGCTCTTGCTGTTAAAGCACAATATGTTAGGATTGAAAGAATCCTGGGTAAAAAAGCAATTGGGATTGAAATTCCTAATAAAAAGAGGGAAGTTATACATTTAAGAGAGATCCTTGAATCTTCTGAATATAAGCAGTCTCGCTCCCCTCTTACAATTGCTCTTGGGAAAACAAAAGCAGGTGAGATATTTGTCTCTGATTTAAGGGATATGCCTCATTTGATCATAGCTGGTGCAACTGGAAGTGGGAAAAGTGTTGCTGTTCATTCAATAATTTTGAGCATACTTTACAAATCATCTCCAGATGAGGTTAAGCTGGTTTTAATTGATCCTAAAAAAGTTGAACTTGCTATTTACAGTTCTTTGCCTCATCTTTTAACTCCAGTGGTTACTGATATGAAATTTGCTAAGAATGCTCTTGACTGGGCTGTGTTTGAAATGGAAATAAGATATAAAAAATTGGCATTATTACAGGTAAGAAATGTTGAACAATATAATGTAAAGCTTGAGTTAATGATACAATCCGGAGATGAAACTATTGATAAACTTGATAATAAGGAAAAAATGCCATATATTGTGATCATTATTGATGAATTTGCTGATTTAATGATGGAACGTTCAAGGGAGATTGAGGGTAATATTGCAAGAATTGCTCATAAAGCAAGAGCAGTAGGGATTCATCTGATACTTGCAACTCAAAGACCATCAATAGATGTTATAACTGGAACCATAAAAAATAATTTCCCATCAAGAATTGCATTGGCAGTTCCTTCAAAATTTGATTCAAGAACAATAATTGATGTAATAGGAGCAGAAAAATTATTAGGTGATGGCGATATGCTTTTTTTACCTCCAAAAACTGCTTCACTTATAAGACTTCATTGTGCTTATGTGTCAGTAGAAGAAGCTTTTAGGGTTGTGAATTATCTTTCAAAGTTGTATAAACCCAGATATGATACTCAGATTATAAAAGCTTTACCAAAAAAAGATATAGATATTGACAAATATAAGCTTGATGATTTGTTTTTTGATGCTGCAGAATTAATAGTAACTACTGGGCAGGCTTCTGCATCATTTCTCCAGAGGAGACTTAGCATAGGGTATGCAAGAGCGGGTCGCTTAATTGATCAATTAGAATTAAAGCAAGTTGTTTCAATTCCAGATACAAAAAACAAAAGAGAGATTTTAATGACAACTATGGAATTAGAGGATCTAAAACATGAGCATGAAGATTAGATTTGCTCTACTTTTATTTAATTGGTAAAATTATATAATGATTGATTTTTTTAATATTGATGATGTCAAAATAAGGGAAGATAGACTCTTCTTTATACTTGGTCCTTGTGTAATTGAGAATGAAAAAATCACTTTGGAAATTGCAGAAAAGGTAAGAGAGATTGCTCATGAAATTGATATTACTGTGATATTTAAAGCCTCTTTTGATAAGGCAAACAGATCATCTTTAAAATCATTTAGAGGACCTGGTATAGACAAAGGCTTAAAGATTTTAAAAAGAGTAAAGAATGAATTCAAACTGCCTGTTTTATCTGATATTCATGAACCATGGCAGGCTGAGGTTGTTTCAGAAGTTCTCTCAGTTATTCAAATACCTGCTTTTCTTTGCAGGCAGACAGATTTACTTCTTGCTGCTGGGAAAACGGATCTTGTTATAAATGTAAAAAAGGGTCAATTTATGTCTCCTGAAGATATGTTTCTTGTAAAAGATAAGATTGAATCTACTGGTAATAAAAAAATAATGTTAACTGAAAGGGGAACTTTTTTTGGGTATAGAAATCTTGTGGTTGATTTTCGAAATATTCCAATAATGAAAAAAACAGGGCTTCCTGTTATTATTGATGCAACTCATTCAGTTCAAAGACCCACAGGTTCAGGGTCAGTTTCAGGAGGTGACCCACAATTTATACCTTTAATTGCATCAGCTGGAGTTGTGTCAGGAGCAAATGGAGTTTTTATAGAGATTCACCCAAATCCTTCAGAGGCTTTGTCTGATGGGAGTAATTCTATGAATATAAAAAATTTGAAAACTCTGTTAATTAAGTTAAAAAGATTATATAATATAAACTTATGAATGTAATCGAGACCGGAAAGAAAGTTCTTGATATAGAGGCAAAATCCATTGAAAGGTCTATAAATAAAGTTGATAAGAAATTTGAAGAGATTGTTGAAATTTTATTTCAAACTGAAGGAAGAGTTGTTGTAACTGGAATGGGAAAATCAGGTATAATTGGCAAGAAAATTTCTGCCACACTAACTTCCACAGGAACCCCTTCTGTATTTTTGCATCCATCAGAAGCTGTGCATGGAGATATAGGGATAATAAACAGTAATGACACTGTTTTAGCACTTTCTTATAGTGGAGAGACTTCTGAAGTTATTAGATTGGTTGATTATATAAGAAGAATTGGAGCTAAATTAGTATCTCTTGTTGGAGTCTCAGAGTCAACACTTGCTCATTTAAGTGATATTTTTCTTGATTGTGGTGTAGAAAAAGAGGCTTGCCCTATTGGACTTGTTCCTACAGCTTCTACAACAGTTACTCTTGCTGTTGGAGATGCCATTTCTATTGCTTTAATGGAGAAAAAAGGATTCAGCGAAGAAGATTTCAGATATTATCACCCTGGTGGTTCAATTGGAAAGAAGTTGTTAAAAGTAAAGCACCTTATGCACACTGGTGATGAATTACCTGTTGCAAAAGATTGTGCAAAAATGAGAGATATAGTAAATGTTATAGATAAAAAGAAATTTGGGGTGGCAATTATTGTAGATAATAGCAATAATGTTGTGGGGATAATCACTGATGGTGATTTGAGAAGACAATTATTAAAGGGAATTAATTTTAACAATGTTATTGCAAGAGAATGTATGACATCAAACCCTCTATACATTGGAGAAAATAAACTGGCAGTTGAAGCTTTAAAAATAATGGAAGAAAATTTAGTTACTTCATTGGTTGTAAAAGATAATAATGTATTAAAAGGGCTTTTACATTTGCATGATTTGTGGAGAACGGAGATGATATAATGGATCAAAAAGAGCTTGCAAAGAAGATTAAATTAATAATAATGGATGTTGATGGTACACTTTCTGATGGAAGGTTCTTTGTCCTTCCTGATGGAAAAGTAATTAAATCTTTTGATGTAAAAGATGGAGCAGGGATAATTTTTCTTGGGCTTGCTGGTATAAAGACTGCTATAATTACGGGAAAATCATCCGAGGTGGTAAGAAATAGAGCTGCAGAGCTCCAAATTGATGATTATTATGAAGGAATCTCAAATAAATCAATTCCTTTTTTTGAATTGTTGGAGAAATATGATCTAAAGAAAGATGAAGTTGCATATATAGGTGATGATATTGGAGATGCTGAGGTTATGGGAATGGTAGGCTTTTCTGCAGCAGTTGGTGACGCACATCCTTTGATAAAAAGAATTTCTCATTATATAGCTAAAAGGTATGGTGGAAGAGGCGCTGTGAGAGAAGTAATTGATTTTATTCTTGATGTGCAAGGAAAATGGCCTGAGATTTTTACAAAATTAAAAAAGGAAGAGAACCAGGAAGAAATACTGAGACAGATTAATTCTTAACTTAAAAGCCATAAAAAATTAGATTAGTCTTTTAAATGGGTGATAAAAATATTACTTTCATAAAAGAAAAAAAAGAATTAAAAAGTTTATCAAATAAAAAAAATGCTTTATATTTTAAAAAAATTATCAATGAGCATCTTGCATTTATAGAAAAACAATGCTTTCGTGTTATAAAGTTCCAGATAATGAGTTTATCTGGAATAAATCACCCAATACATATTGAAAATGAAGCTTTAGAACTATCAAATTATGTTCTGGACAGATTAGAAAAGAATGATTATCAGATTTTACGCAATTACAGGGGACATGCTAAGTTAACCACATATTTAACAATTATAATCTCCAACCAGGCAGTGGATTTAATGAGGAAAAAAAGGGGCAGAGATCGCAAAAAAGAGAGAGCAAAAAATCATGGAATTCTTGGTAAGCACATTTATGAAATGGTTTTTGTCCAGGGGATTCTTGTTTCTGAAGTTTATAAAGAGTTAAAGTCAAGTAAAGGTATTTCTGAATCTTTTGAGGAACTTGAAACAATTGTTGAAAAAATAAGAGGTAAAGTAAGGCATAATAATATTTACAGAGCTGAGGCTCCACGAAATGA
>JAUXFB010000294.1 GCA_030620255.1 Candidatus Aminicenantota bacterium
CATAATCTCTTGTTTTATCTCTGAAATCCAATTGATATATTATATTTATTAACTTTTTACCAAAAAATACCCCTATTAAAAAAGATGTTAATACTGCCATTAAAGACCTGAATGATATATATGAAACAAGTCTTTGTGCTGGAATATAGGAGAATAATTCTAAAAGCCAGATTATCATATTAGTCAATCTCCTTGTAAATTTTATTTATAATTGATTTCATTTTAAATTCAGGCATTAAATTGTTAGACGTGACAAGAATTTTATTTATTTGTTCCTTTGTTTCATCTGAAGATAATATATTCCTTTTATAATAACTATAAAATAACTCAAGCAACTCTTCTCGTAGAAGCGAATTACTACACAAATAAAAATTCTTCAAATATTGCAGGTCTTCCTTATTTCCAAGAGTAGCTATTAATCTTATATAAGATATGCTCTCTTCAACTGTAGATTTTTTTAATTTTATATGAATTAAATCTCTAAAATAATCATAGTCATCAGGAGAAGTAATATTCTCAGTCAAATAATCAATTGCTGCAACCCTTACTTCATAATAAGAATCAGAAAGCATTTTTCTTATCAATTCCTTTATTTTTACATTCCATTTTTTTAATTCTTTCAATGAAATTAAGCTATTACGTTTAATAAACCCCTTTTCCTTTTTAGATTTTAAAATTTCAATAAGGTAATTTGCTTTAGTTTTATCCTTAAATAACCCAATTAATTTTATTCCAATATTTCTAATTTCCCACCTTCTATTTGCTAGATATATATTGATTTTGTAATAGTAATCTCTCTTAAATTCATCAGGCTTTTTTGAAACTTTCTCTAAAAAATTAAAAGGAGATAACATTGACATGGGAACGCTATTTTTCTTCCTTAACAATCCCTTTTTAAAAATCAAAATCTCTGTGTTTTTTAACATAAGAGAAAATAAAAAGTATATTGAAACACCAATAAATGATAAGGATATTAACAAAACTAAATTTCCAACAGGTTTAGAAGTAAATTCAATTTGATCAAAAATAAATTTTGCCTGAACTAAAACAATGATCATAAATAGAGATGCTAAAAGTGTTTTAACAAAAGAAATAGAAATTTCTTTATATTTTATAAAAATATCTTCTTTTCTTAAACAATTCTTTAAAACAGCGATTCTAATAAAAGAAAAAAGAGTAAAAGAGATTGATGTTGCAAGAGCAAGCCCTGCAAATTTTAAGGAAGTGGAAACTAAATAAATTGACAAACCTACATTTGTTAAAAGCATAAAAAAATTCAATATCATTGAAGTTTTAATATCCATTCTTGCAGAAAATATTCTTGTTGTAAGAGAATGTATTCCCCACCCTATTAAACCAATTGAATAAAACTTAAGAGCAATAGATGTATTATGAACCATAAAAGCATTAAATTCCCCTCTCTCTAAAAGTAATGACACAATCGGACCTGAGAGGAAAATCATTAAAATTGAAATGGGAGTTAATAGGAATAAATTGGTTTTTATACCATCTAAAAATAGCCTTTTTGCTTTATCTTTTTCAAACAATGCGATTTTATCTGAAAACTCTTTTAATATAACGCTATTAATTGCTTGTGAAATAAAGGAAAAAGGTAATCTGAAGATTGCTATAGAGAAATGAAGATATGCAATTGCCCCTATTCCTAAGCCAGAAGCAAGAAATTTGTCAACTATTTCAGATGTTTTTGAAAGAAACACATCAATTGAAATAGGACCTAATTGAAAATAATATTTTTTATTTGTCTGACTATTGAAACTTATACGAGGTTTGTATGAATATTGCAAAGATTTATTCCTGAATATCCTTGTAACAAATGGAATTAAAATCAAAATTTGCATTAATCCACCCAATAATACACCTAAAGCAAGTGAATAAATACCAATAACAGAGTAAAACACCCATATTCCTATTATTGTGCCTATAGAGAAAAAAACCGCAGAAGATTCAGCTATTCCAAATTTATTAAATGCCTTTAAATATGTTGCTAAAACTGCAGCTATAGTCACTAAAAACAGATAAGGAAACATTAATCTTGTCATATTAACTGTGTCATGCATCATTCCCTTTTCAACAAATGAGGGGCATATGATTTTTAAAATTACTGGTGTAAGAATAATACCAATAATTGTAAATATAAAAGATAACAAAATAGTTACATTTATAATTGAAGAAGCATGTTCCCACGTTTTTTTGCGAGAACTCCTATGAAAAATTCTTTGAAAAATCGGAAGAAATGCATTTTCCAAAGCATTCTCTGCTACAATACGGCGCATAAAATTAGAAATAGTAAGCCCTATAGCAAAAATATCCGTAGCTCTACCAGCTCCGAAAATAGCAGCTATGACCATTACTCTTAAGAACCCCCCTACTCTAGAAACAATTATTCCAAAAGAAGAACCCATTATTTTTGAAGACGTTGATTTTTCAAAATCAATCTTTTCAACCTTTTCAAAATAGCTTTTTAAAAAGTAAGTCTTATCTCCAATTTCTAACCTATCACCCTCTTTAATTTCAATCCATTCATTTGCATCTTGCCCATTTAATAATATTTTACCCTTAACTCTCTTTAAGACTAATTTATCTCCATTTGTTAAATTTCTTATTGTAAACAAAACATCATCATCATTTATTTCAAGATAAACATCACTCAAAAAAGAATTACCAAAACTAGTTGAATCAAAAATCAATTCATAGCTCTTTTCAGTATCCTCAGATTGTAAATAAAAAACCTTAATTTGTTTTTCCTTTGCTCTCTCTTCACCTAAAACAATCTGCTCAATTTCTTTAAGTATCAATTCTGAACTATTCTGCTTTTCTCC
>JAUXFB010000189.1 GCA_030620255.1 Candidatus Aminicenantota bacterium
AAATAGAAGAGTAGAATTTTTAATAAAAATAACTAAGAAATAACACTTAGGTTTTTCCATACAACTGGAGATCCACCCGATTCAAACCAGTCAATACCTTCAGAGACCATATCAAATTTTATAAGATATTTTCCAGGATCAGATAAAGGTGGAAGAATGATTTTTATAATATCTTTCTCTCCTTTTTTTAATGCTTTATCGAGAAAAGCCCTGGCATAATTAAGTTCAATCAAGTTCTTATTTCTATCAAACAACTGAGCTCCAAGTCTGATCATTCTCTTGCCGGAAAAAGTTTCCTTCCGCCACAAAGCTCCACCTGTATTCTTTACAAAAACATCAATAGATGTTTGATTGTTAATTTTTGTAATTATATCTTTTATATGAATTTTTATTTTTGCATAAAACCTTTTGTTTTTTATTGCATTTCCTATTTGACTGGAATCCCATATTTCATTGTATATTTTTTCCCAAGAACGAGTTCCAATTTGGTATTTTTCAGAAGCAGCCTCTGAGGGGTGATCTGTAATTTCCCATGTTAAGCGATCAACTCCGATTCTTTTTGCCAATCTTTTAGTTTTGTTCATCTTGTTTTTAGAATCGTTCCATTTAAATATAATATATCTCCAGTTTATAAACGGGACTTCCCTGCCAAGTTTGTTCCTTTCTTCAACAAATTTGGACATAATCCTTAAAACTTTATTAAAATCTCCTCCTTTTCTATAGCGTACATAAGTCTTCTGGTCAGGCCCATCTACTGAAAAAGTAATCTCATCAATTCCGGAGTTTACCAACCTTTTTATCTTTTTGTTATCAAGCAGCAATCCATTTGTACTTGTATAAAGATAAATATGAGGAAATTTTTCTTTTATATACTCAATCATTTCAACTGCTTGGGGGTGAACAAAGGGGTCACCATAATTAAAAAAATCGAGTCGAATCAGGTTTTCTCCAATCTCCTCCATAAGAGATTTGAATTCATTAATCGGAAATTGTTTCCTTTCTCTTGTATTTAATATTCCGGATTCTTGATTACAAACAGCCTTAAAACAGGACAAATTGCATAAAACAGTTGGTTCAAAGAAAATTCTAGGTAAGATTTTGACATCAACTGGTTGTTGTGGAACCTCTTCATCTTTCTTTAACAATCTTTTTAGCCCACAATTATCACAAAAACAGCAGTGCCCCTCATTCAGCTCTTTTCTTATCTCTTTTACTTTTTTAGAGTTCCAGATTTCATAAATTTTATTCTCTTTTAAGCTTCCAAGTGGTCTTTCACCATATGGATCTGCACAACCACAAACTACTTTACCATCACTCAATACAACTAATCTGTTAAATATCCAATCACAGGTAAATTTTATTTTTTCATTACATACAGTCATTTATCTACCAAAAGATTTAGCCTTTTTTGCCATATTCACATAAATTTCACGCTGTTCAGGTGTAAGTGTTTTTAAAAATTTCAACATACATTCAATTGATAATATTTTATAATCTTTAAGACCTTGAAATGAACGTTCAAACAGGGTATCGATCTTTTGAGAATCAGGATTATCTTTAACAACCTCCATCCAGAATACATTTACATCTACAATGTGTTTCAGACCAATTTTAGAACCTTTAAATTTAAGTTCCCTTTTCATTTGAATAAATTTCTTTTGTTGAGTTTTTGTTAAATCCAATTTCTCTGTTATTATTTGCATTCGACCTGCAGGTGTAAACCATTTTTTCAACACTTTTCGTGTATGCATATAACTACCAATGAAAAATATATTAAAACCAACTGAAATTGCTAAAAATATCAATAATAATATTTTGTATTTTTTTTCCATAAATTACCTCCTATTAATACGTGAATCCATATAACCAAATATAGAACTAGAATTATCATTTAATCCAAATGATATTTCTGATATGTATTTTATTGAAACCCGGCTATGATTATAGAATGTATTCTTTCCAAAATTTACGCCAATTACACATGCAATTGCAAAAAAAACTAAAATAGCAATTAAACTAAAAGAATATTTAGCATATAAAAATGGATTTTTTATCCATAAAGGAAGCCCTATAAATAATTGTTTCTTTTTAGTAATTGGTGCATTTATTAGAGATTTAGCTCTTTCTTTAACTCCAACAGGTGGCTCTAAAATCTTTTCTTTCCTTAATATACGTAATTCTTTTAATGCATTAAAACATTCTGAACAAGAAGCTAAATGTTCCTCAACCTCTTGGACCTCTCTTTTAGAAGCCTTATTCTCTAAATATGATGCCAGAACATTGTTGTCAGGACATATGGATTTTTTCTTTTTAAAAGCAGATAATCTAAATATCTGCCATAGATTTTTATCTTTTTCACTTATATTTTTTAAAGTATTCATATTTTAGCCTCTATTGTATTATACGAGAGATATTTACAATTCATCCCCTCAGAGAAATTTAAATATAAGTTTTATCCTGTAGTTTTGAAAATTTTTATTTTCTTGATTTCAATAATTGTTTTACGGTTTTCAATAAATCTTCTCTATCAAATGGTTTAGATATTATTAAATCTATTCCCCTTTCTTTTAATTGTTCTTTTTCGAATTGATCACCCCAGCCAGTAATTAAAATTACAGGTGTTTTTAAATTTATTTTCTTTATTGAACCGGCAATTTCCCAACCGGTTATATCAGGCATACCTAAGTCAGTAAACACCAGGTCATAGTCAGTTTCACTAAAGGCTAACAGGCCTTCTTTCCCTGTTGGGAAAGTATTAACATCATATCCGGCAATACTTAATATATCCCCAAGCACATCTCTTACTTCATTATCATCATCGATTATTAAAATCTTGGCTGGCTTAAAAGGAATTTTAACCTCAAAAAACTCTTTCTTCTTTTCAGATCTCACACTTTTTGGAATCTTAATAGTAATTTCTGTTCCTTCTCCTTCCCTTGTATTAACTATAATATCTCCCTGATGCCTCTTAATTATTCCATAACAAGTACTCAACCCCAACCCTGTATGTCCTACACCTTTTGTTGTAGAAAAGGGCTCAAATATATTTATACTCGTCTCCTTTTTCATTCCTAATCCTGTATCTTTTACTGAGAGGAATACAAAACTTTCCTTTACTTCTGTTTTAAGGTTGAGTGTTCCTCCTTCTGGCATAGCGTCAACAGCATTTATTACTAAATTTGTTATTACTTCTCTTAACTCTGCTGCATTACCTTCTACAAGCGGAACCTTACCCGGTTCTGAATTTATATTTATTTTAATTCCATTAACCTCAGATTTATCTTTCCAATAAGTCCTTGTGATTTCAATTGCATCTTCAACAAGTTTGTTCAATTGCAAATTAACAAATGTCTCATCTCTATAGGTTCTTGAAAATTCCAATATCTTTCCAACAATTTCTGCACCATCTAAAGCTGCTTGCTCAATTATTTTCAACCATTTTTTTGACTCTCCTTCAGAGGTGTTCTCAAGAAGGAGCTGCGTTCTACCAAGAATAGCTGCTAAAAGGTTATTAAAATCATGGGCAACTCCTCCTGCCATCTCACCCAATGCTCTTATTTTCTCAGATTGAACAACCTGGTCTTGAAAGTCTTGTAAATGTTTATACGCCACTTTGATCTCTTCATATAAACGTGCATTCTCAATGGAAATAGCTGCCTGATTTGCAATTCCCCGAGCTAATGCAAGATCTCTCTCTGAAAAAAAACGGTTCAGGTCATTGGTCATTAAAGTCAGAACTCCAATAGTTTCATCTTTTACATTCATTGGCACAACCATCCAGTGTCTTCCTTTTAAATATTTAATATATCCCGGAAGGGTTAATTCCTCTACCGGTTTTCCATTTGAAATAGATGGTTGGCCTGTTTTTGCTACTTTACCTGCTATTCCCTTACCAATTTGAATTGGATTTTCAGTAAGTAAACGTTCTGTTTCTTTTTTATCCTTTGAATCACGAAAAAAACTTGCCTTTACCACCAGTTTATCAAACTCAATCAGTCTCAACAAACATGAATCAACATTAAAGGCTCTCACACTTCTGCGAACAATATTATTAAGCACTTCTTTAAACTCTAATGTTGAAGAGAAGATTCTGCTTGCTTCATAAATATAGGAAAGATCT
>JAUXFB010000116.1 GCA_030620255.1 Candidatus Aminicenantota bacterium
ATATGAGCTGCGCAAGGATTTGCATAAACAAGCGTATAATAGATTCCATCTTTGTTCTTCCTCACTCCGCAAATCCCTCTTTTATGATTTTCAACAATACATTCATGAGGACATAAAAGGCATGTTATCTCTTTATCATCATTTTTTTCGTAATATTTTGCTTCTTTTACATGCTTTGGACTTGATCTTGGATAAAGTATATATGGATCAATAAACATAATGGGTGTACAGATAGCTGCTGAAGCAGCCGCTTTTTTGATAAATTCCCTTCTACTAATTTTCATTTCTTATTTACAGTTTCATTAAAAACAATTGCCTGAAAAATATAAAACTCAACATCCTTTGATGTATATTCATTATTTCGAAGTCTAGCTTTTCTACAAAGGTGACTTAAAAATTCATCAATATTCCAACCTGTTTCTTTTGCAACCTGAGGTAAATAAACAGCCTGATTATACCCTTTTTTTATTATAACTCCATCAGTTCCAAGGCGGATTTTTCTATAATTTCTAATCTTCTCTAAAGGAGTCATCACAGAAATTTCAATATCAATTATATCCAGCTCCTTCTTTTTTACAGGCATGAAACGTGGATCTCTAACTGCTGCATTTACAACATTCTCCATCACACCTTGAAAAAGAGACTTTATTCCAATAATAGTACCAATACATCCTCTTAATTCTCCTTTCTCCCTTAAAGTCACAAATACTCCTGTCTTTTTCCTTAGATTTTCTGTTAATTTGTATCTTTTCTCAATATTAGTTAAATAATCCTTTTCCTTATAGTACATTTCAAGAGTTTCACGAGCTATTGACATTAATATCTGTTTTTCCTTTATACTTAGATTTAAAGACGATTTTTTATTAACATTCGATTTATGAAAAGATTTTTCTTTATTCTTTTTTTCAAAAAAAACAATCGAAGCATAACTCACACTTAAATCATAGTTATTCTCTACATCTCCTGACTTGTAATAACTCATCAACTTACTCTCTATTTTCTTTCCAGAAAAAATTCTCATCATAATTCCAACAGGAACAAATCCACACATTGTAATACCTGTTTTTTGTTTATATTTAAAATAACCATTAAAATCCATATCCAGAATTCTATTTATAATTCCCATATCAAGTTTTGTTAATCTTTCCTTAACATTCGTTTTAAAAGGAACATAATCAAATACCTGACCATAATGTGTAAAATCACTACTTGCAACAACAATGGTTTTTTTATCAACATACTTTCGGATTATATCTGATATTAATTTAAAATCTTTCCTATTCAATTGCCCAAAAAGAATGGGTACGATTTTGAATTTGTTTTCTTTAAAAACCTTCTGTAAAAAAGGGAGCTGATTCTCAATAGAATGTTCATACTGCATTATGTTACTATCAGTTCTGAAAAATTTTTCCTTTGACAATCTTTTTGTTATCTCTCTATCAACAGGAATTTTTCCTAAGGGTGTGGAATTATATAAAAAATCCGAGACACAAGCCCCATAAAAATATGCCCTGTGAGAGACGCCTAAAATTATCACTCTATGGATATTCGATAAATTCCCAAGCTGTTTATATACCTTTGAGGCACATTTACCTGAATAAGCAAAACCTGCATGAGGAGCAATAATGCCCCTTATTCTCCCTGGAAAATCTTTTAATTTCGTTTCTCCTAAAAAATTTTCAAGCATTGAATTTAAATTAGATTTAGAATGAGGGTACCAATTTCCAGTTTTTAAATATTTCCTTGTTCCCTGCCCGAATAGATTAAATAAGAAAAAAGAAAAAATTAGAAAAAATAGTATATGTTTTTTTATCAAGACCTGACCCCCCAAGCATCTAAAGCTTGTTTTGCTCTTTTGCTAACCCAAATATTTGGATCATTCTTTAACTTTTCTAAATAAATCTTAGTCTTATCCCCATCCAATTTTGAAAGAGCTTTTATGAAATTCAATTTAACCTCAACATTTTTATCATTTAAAATAAACTCCCATAGATCATACAAAAGCTCACTCTTTCTATTACCTAAAATCTCAATTAAAGTTGCTCTTTTAAACCACACAGCTCCGCCCTTTATTGCTTCTACTAATTTTAATTCATTCACATTACCTTTCAATGAAATGTGGTTTACAATAATTTCTCTCATTTTAATATCATAAACATCCAGAAGAGTAATTAATTTTCTCAAATTCATTATCCTTGTATTTTCAAGGAGAGTTTTTAAATGAAGCACTCTTTCTTCGCTCTTTTCCCTTCTGAGCATCTCAATCATTCTTATAGCACCACTATCTCTTTTTTGAACTGACTCGCTAACTGCTTTTTTTGCAGCATTAGAAACAGAACTATCAGGATGATATAAAAATTTTCTAAAATAGAATTTATCTCTGTATTTTAATTCTCTTAATACTCTTAAAGATGTTGCAATCGTTTTTGAAGAAAGATCCAATTTCAAAATCGACTTTAAAAATTCAATCTTCTTTTTCTTTACAAAATTAGTAAATTTTCTACTTTTAAGAAATTTTATTTGATCAAAAGTACCTAAATCTAAAAAATCTCTAACAGTATCCTTCATTACAATTTTTTCAATAAATGCCCCATCCTCTCTTTCTTTGTTCTCAAATACCTTATGTTTTCCTTATTTGGTTCAACCTCAAGGGGAACTCTTTCTACAATCTCAAGACCATATCCGGAAAGAGCAATATATTTTGCAGGATTATTTGTAATTACCCTAAGTTTTTTTAAACCAAGGCTCCTTAAAATCTGAGCTCCTATTCCATAATCTCTCTGATCAGATTTAAAACCAAGTCCTAAATTTGCCTCAACAGTGTCCATTCCACTTTCCTGCAATTTATAAGCTTTAATTTTTTCAATTAATCCAATCCCTCTTCCTTCCTGGTTTAATAAATATAAAAGAACACCTCTTCCCTCTCGTGTTATTAATTCCATTGCCCTGTGAAGTTGTGACCCACAATCACACTTCAATGACCCGAATGTGTCCCCTGTTAAACATTGAGAATGAACTCTAACAAGAACAGGGTCATCAGTTGATAAATCTCCTTGAATCAATGCAACATGAGTTTCTTTATTAATAGCATCCACAAAACCTTTAATCTTAAAATTACCCCACATAGTAGGGAGGTTTGCCTCAGCAATTTTTTCTACAAGAGTCTCTTTTTGTACTCTATACTTAATTACATCTTCAACAGTAACAATTGGAATATCAAAAGCTTTTGAAAATTCAACCAAATCAGACATTCTTGCCATTGTCCCATCATCTTTCATTATTTCACAAATAACACCTGAAGGATATAAACCAGCAATTCTTGCAAGATCAAGAGAAGCTTCAGTCTGACCTGTCCTTACAAGCACCCCACCTTTTTTTGCTCTTAAAGGAAAAATATGACCGGGCCTCCCGAAATCATCAGGTTTTGAATCAGGATTTATCAAACATTTTACTGTTTCAGATCTGTCATATGCAGATATTCCAGTAGTTGTATTTTTCATTGCATCTACAGAAACTGTAAAAGGAGTTTCAAAAGCTGAAGTGTTTTTATCAACCATTAAAGGAAGCTCTAATTCATTAACTCTTTCCTCTGTCAAAGACACACATATTAGACCTCTTGCATTAGTAGCCATAAAATTAATTACTTCAGGAGATACCTTTTCGGAAGCTATCATTAGATCTCCCTCATTTTCTCTATCCTCATCATCCACAATAACAATCATTTGACCTTTCTTCAGATATTTAACAGCTTCCGGAACAGAAACTAAATGCTTTTTTTTCATATTTTTTCTTCTTGTTTTATATTAAATTATAAAGGTATTTTGCTATTAAATCAAGTTCAATGTTTACCCTCTCTCCAATTTTCAAATATTTGAAATTTGTTGTATTGAAAGTATGGGGAATAACACTAACAGAGAAAAAAGAGCCTTTTACCTCTGTTATTGTTAAGCTAATACCATTTAATGTAACAGACCCCTTATTGACAAGAAAATTTTTCCAACTTCTGTCTTTATAAGTAAAATATATTTTTGAACTTTCAACACCCCTATTAATTGATTTAACTCTTACAGTTCCATCAAGATGACCGCTTACAAGATGTCCACTTAAAAAATCATTTAAAGTAAGAGGAAGCTCAATATTCACAAAACTTCCTTTAATTAAATCATCAAAATTCGATAATCTCAATGTTTCCCTACTTAAATTAAACTTATATCTGTTAGAATTAATTTGTATAACAGTTAAACATGCTCCATTTACAGCAATAGAATCTCCTATTTTAATATTTTTAGAAAGATCAACATCAATTGTTATTTCAATGCTGCTCTTTTTCTCTAAAGAAACCATACTTCCCATTTTTAAAATTATTCCAGTAAACATTATTTAAAACCCCTTAAAATATATCCGGAATCAAATTCCAAAATTTCCCTTTTTTTAAAAATAATTGGATTTGATGTGCTCACACCTGAACACAATAATTCTACTGATTCTTTTCCCCCGATTAATTTATCAGCACAAAATAAAATAATCTCATCATACAATTTCTCTTTCAAAAAAGAGTCAATCATATTTCCACCACCCTCAACCAGAACAGAGGCAACTCCCTTTTTATATAATATTTGTAGAACTTCTCTCAAATACAGGCCATTTTTGTTAGATTTTACAAAAAAATGATCCTTTACCTTTTTATTTTTGTTATCTGTATTTCTTGAACTGAAAATAATCAATGGGAAATTTTCCTGATCTCTGAAAATCTTTAAATCCTGTGTCATTATATTATTCGAATCAAGAACAATTCTATAAAGTTTCTTACCTAACCAAATCTTTTCTCTTATGTTTAATATAGGATTATCCTCAATTATTGTTTTAACCCCAACAAGAATGGCTGAAAATTCACCCCTTAAACTGTGTGAATAGTCTCTCAATTCCTTATCTGTTATCCATTTAGATTTTCTATATTTGTCTGTCAATTTAGAATCAATTGAAACTCCTGCTTTTATTGTAACATAAGGTTTTTTTTCTTTCATATATTTCAAATAATGTCTGTTCATTTCCGAATAAACATCTTTAAGGCATCCTAAATCTACTTTAATATTATTTTTTATTAGCTTTTCTACCCCTGTACCTCCAACAACAGGATTTGGATCTTTAATAGAAATTACTACACGTTTTACCTTCTTTTTTATAATTAAATCAGTACATGGAGGAGTTTTGCCATAATGTGAACAGGGCTCAAGCGGAACATAAAGCGTTGTGTTTTTTTCTGTAACATGTTTAAGAGCCATTTTCTCAGCATGCTCCTGTCCAAAACTTTTATGAAATCCATATGAAATAATCTTTCCGTTTTTAACAACAACAGCACCAACCAGAGGATTCGGCTCTGTAAACCCCCTTCCTTTATGTGCGAGTTTAATAGCAATTTTCATAAATATTAAATCTTCAGATCTCAAACACATATCAGTCACCCAAAAGAGACTCAATAAAATCATCATATGAGAATTCAACCAAATCCTTTTCTGTTTCTCCAGTTCCAGCAAATTTCACG
>JAUXFB010000140.1 GCA_030620255.1 Candidatus Aminicenantota bacterium
ACCAGGACAATCTATATGTGCATAATGACGATTACCTGTCTCATACTCAACATGAGCTATCTGTATCGTTATCCCTCGCTCCTTCTCCTCTGGCGCATTATCTATACTCCAAAAATCACGGTAACTCACCTTACTACCTTCTACATTACTCAATATCTTTGTTATCGCCGCTGTCAACGTAGTCTTACCATGATCTACATGACCTATTGTGCCTATGTTCAAATGGGGCTTACTCCTGTCAAACTTTTCCTTTGCCATTACTTACCTCCTAATTTAAAGTATATAGTTATATAATATAGTAAATAAAAAGCTAATCCATTTTATTAGCCCTCGATCAGATTTGAACTGATGACCTCATCCTTACCAAGGATGCGCTCTGCCAACTGAGCTACGAGGGCATTTAGCGGGAGACGGGGTTCGAACCCGCGACAGATAGCTTGGAAGGCTAACGCTCTGCCAACTGAGCTACTCCCGCATCTTTGGGCAGGGGCGGATTCGAACCACCGAAGACCAAAGTCAACGGGTTTACAGCCCGTCCCATTTAACCACTCTGGAACCTGCCCAGTCTATTTTACTTAAAAGCTGGCGAAGGGACTTGAACCCCCGACCTGCTGATTACAAATCAGCTGCTCTACCAGCTGAGCTACGCCAGCATAAAAAAAAGAGCATACCACAACTATATAGGTTCTGTCAATTATAAATTGCGATTATTCTTCCAAAATAAAGAAAATCATTATACCTTTTTTTTAAATATATTTCAATAGTAAAAATAAAAAAATCTCATTTAAGTTTTAATTGAGATATGTGCTCCTTATTTTTATAAAAATTATGATATAATTAAAATGAAGCTAAAATGAAATATATAGGTGCTCATGTAAGTGCAACAGGCGGAGTTGAGAATGCTCCTTTAAATGCTACAGAAATAGACGCTAAAGCCTTTGCATTCTTTACTAAAAACCAGAAACAATGGTATGCAAAGCCCTTAACTTTTGAAGCAGTGCAAAAATTTAAAGAAAATTGTAAAACAAAAAACTTAAGCACTGATCATATACTTCCACATGATAGCTACCTGATCAATCTGGGCAATCCGGACAAAACCGGACTCGAGAAATCACGTAAAGCATTTATTGATGAAACAAAACGATGCATGCAATTGGGTCTAAAATACCTGAATTTTCACCCCGGAAGTCATAAGAAACTCATAACAGAAAATGAATGTTTAAATTTAATCGCTGAATCCATAAATATCACTCTAGAATTAACTGAAAGTGTGATTGCAGTTATTGAAAACACAGCAGGACAGGGAGGAAATGTTGGAGATAAGTTTGAACACCTTGCTTTTTTGATTGAAAAAGTAAAAGATAAAAGCCGTATTGGTGTATGTCTTGATACATGCCATACATTTTCTGCTGGATATGACATAAGAACTTCTAAAACTTATTACAATACTATGGATCAATTTGATAAAATTGTTGGATTTAAATTTCTCAAAGCTATGCACTTAAATGATTCTAAAGCTAAACTCGGGAGTCATATAGACCGCCATCATAATATAGGAATGGTAGAATTAGGATTAGAACCTTTTAGATTAATAATGAATGACCCAAGAATGGATAATATTCCTCTAATTTTAGAGACAATAGATAAAAATCTATGGGGAAAAGAGATAAAAATATTGTATGGCTTTATTGAGTAAAAGAAAAAAAGAGCTAAACTATAAACATAACATCACCATAGGAGAAAAAGCGGTATCCATTTTCAATGGCAATTCTATAAGCTTCTTTCATCAATTCAAGCCCTGCGAATGCAGATGTGAGTATAAACAAGCTGGATTCAGGAAGGTGAAAGTTTGTAACTAATTTATCAACCATTTTAAACTCAAATCCGGGGGAAATAAATATTTCAGAATAAAAATTTTCTTCTTTAGGGTTTTCAAAAGCATAAGTTTCCAGAGACCTGACTGTTGTTGTTCCAATAGCAATTAAATTTTTTGTATGTTTAAGACATTTTATCTTCTCAGCTGTTTCATGTTCAATTAATATATACTCTCTTCCCATTTTATGCTCTGATATATTTTCTACATCTATTTTCTGAAAAGTGGCTATACCAACATTTAGAGTTATTTCAAGCACTTCACTCTTTCTTTTTATCTTATCAAGTAACTTATGTGTAAAATGTAACCCAGCTGTAGGAGCAGCAATAGAACTACCATTTTTTGAATAAATTGTCTGATACCTATTAAGGTCATACTCTCTAAACTTTTCAGCTTCTCCAAACTTTCTCTTAATATATGGTGGAAGTGGTGCATACCCGGCTTTTAAAACAGAATCGAAATCTTTATTAAATTTTAAAATCCTCTTTCCCCTATCACCTGTTTTTGCAACCTCTGCTTTTAAAAAATTATTGAACAATACTGTTTCACCTTTCTTAAACTTTTTTGCTGGAAGAGCAAACACTTCAACTAAATTTTTGTCCTTTCTCTTTACAATCAATACTTCAACAATTTTTCCATTGATTTTTCCAAATAACTTTACTGGAATAACCTTAGAATTATTAAGAACAAGAAAATCATCACAACTGATTAAATCAACTATATCTTTAAAAACATGATGTGTTATTTTCCCTGTTTTTCTCTCAACAATCATAAGTTTTGATTCTTCCCTTTTATTTGAAGGAAACCTTGCAATTCTATCTTTAGGTAAATTAAAACTAAAATTCTTAAGTTTCATTTTTATATTTTACAACAAATTCGTAAATTCAAACAAGTAGCTGAATTGACTTTATTAATTCTTCTCTTTAAAATACAAATCAAATGGAATTTTTAAAAAAATTGTTTCATAATAAAAAGAAAACAGCAATTGTGCTTGGAGGAGGAGGAGTTCGAGGTATAGCACATTTTGGAGTTTTAAAATTTCTTGAAGAGAATAATTATGACTTTGATTTTATTGTAGGTACATCTTCAGGAGCTGTTTTTGGCGCTTTGTACCTGTTAAACAAAAATCTTGAAGAGGCTTATATAAAATTATCAGAATCATTCCAGAATCTGGATAAGTACAAAAATCTCAAAGATGTAATATCAAAAAAATCCTCTTTTCTCACAAATATAAAAAAAAAACTCTATATGGCAAAATCCATGTTTCAACTATCTTTAATTGAAGAAAAACCTATGAAGGAATTCCTTTCGGAGCTCTTTGATAAAGATATTCAATTTAATGATTTACGAAAAGAATTATATGCTGTGACAACTGATTTGATTTCAGGAAAAGATATTGTGTTCAATAAAGGCAACCTTATCAATGCACTTATGGCTTCATCCTCTATCCCAGCGGTTTTCCCACCAAAAAAGTATAAAAATTATTATCTTATAGATGGAGGCACAACCCAAAAATTGCCTT
The DNA here is from genome assembly GCA_030620255.1 of Candidatus Aminicenantota bacterium. Taxonomy (GTDB): domain Bacteria; phylum Acidobacteriota; class Aminicenantia; order UBA2199; family UBA2199; genus JAUWNT01. Next base: position 3,396 of record JAUXFB010000140.1, read on the forward strand.
CCAAAATAGCATATGCTCTTGGCGCAAACAAAACAATTGGAATAGATGTTGGAAGCCCATTTATAAATAAAAATAATTACTCGAATTCTGCTGATTTAATAATAAGAAGTGAAGAAATTGTTTCACATATTTTACATGATCAAAATCGCCAGGCATGCTCTATTCTTTTAAACCCCGTTTTTAACCAGGTTAAATGGTATGAATTTGAAAGATATCAAGAGTGTTTTGACGCTGGATACTCAGAAGCAAAAAAACATGCAAAAGATATAAAAAGATTTTTCAAGTCAAAAATATATTTCAATAAAAAGAAAAATATTGACCCTCAAAAACAAACATTCATTCTTGAATAAAAAATTATCCAGTGGTCCAGTGGGGTCAGGTCTTGAATTGCCACTTTTTGGGATAGTGAATATTTAGAGGTACACCATTCAACTGTAAGTAAAGCAATCAGGAGAGTAGAAAATCTTGATAATTAAAAAAAAGTGGCAATTCAAGACCTGACCCCTATCTCCTTCATTTCGCCCCAGTTTTTTCCCCTTTCTATAGTAACCTTTAATGGAACTCTTAAGTTCATTGCATTTCCCATTTCTCTTCTCACCAATTTAATCAATCTTTTCTCCTCTTCTTCAGGATATTCAAAGACCAGCTCATCATGGACCTGCATTATCAGATTACTCTCCATTTTTACTAATTCTTTATGAATATTGATCATTGCAATTTTTATTATATCAGCTGCACTTCCCTGAATGATAGTATTTATAGCCATTCTTTTTCCATTTTCTCTAACAGTTTTATTTGAACTTATAATTTCTGGGATCTCTCTTTTCCTGCCTGAGATTGTCTCAACAACTGGATTAGCCTCTGCATTTTCAATAACTTCGTCAATGAAATTCTTAACACCAACATATCTATCAAAATATTGATCAATAAAATTTTTAGCTTCTTTATAACTTACGCCCAATTCTTTTGAAAGTGAAAAAGGACCACTACCATATAAAATAGAAAAATTAATGATTTTCGCTTTTTTTCTTTTTTCATTCTCATTTAAAAATAAATCATTTCCCAAAACAGTGTTAGCTGTATGTTGATGTACATCAAAATCATTTTCAAAAGCTTTAATTAAATTTTTATCCTTTGAAAAATGAGCCATAACCCTCAACTCAATCTGTGAATAATCAGCTGAAAGTAAAAATCTGTTTTTTCCTGAAACAAAGGCTTTTCTTACATTTACTCCGCCAAGTTCTCCTACTGGTATATTTTGAATATTTGGGTTTGATGATGACAACCTACCAGTTGCAGTCACAGTTTGATTAAAAGAGGTATGAACTCTACTATTTTTATCAATATTATCAATTAAACCAATAAGATAAGTAGATTGCAATTTTTTATATGTCCTATAATCAATGATTTTTTCTACTACAGAGAAACTTTTTAATTCTTTCAATACATCAATATCAGTAGAATAAGATCTTGTCTTTCTTGTTCTCTTTTTTATAGGAAGGTTCATACGCTCAAATAAAAACTCACCCAGTTGCTGGGGTGAATTAAGATTAAATTCATAACCTGCTATATTAAATATTTCTTGTTTAATCTTTCTTATCTTCTCTTCCATTTTCTTTGATGCTGATCTTAAAAATTCAATGTCAATTTTAACACCAAAAAATTCAAT
>JAUXFB010000324.1 GCA_030620255.1 Candidatus Aminicenantota bacterium
ACCCCTATTTATATTATTTAATATCTTTAGTTTATCTAAAAAAAGATGATGTAGAAGAATCAATTAATTATTTAGAACAATGTATTGATTTGGATGATTATTATAAAATTATTGCTTATAATGAACCTGATTTTGATTCCCTATCAGACAATGAGAATTTCATAGATCTTGTTAAATGATAATTTGTGCATTTGATACTCTTTATTTAAATGCTAATAATCTTTTGTTTAGAGGTAAACATATCTGTTTCTGGATAGAAGAGATATTTAAAAATTTAGATTTTTATATTCCTGACAAACTTGAACCAAAATTTGATTTTCTGATTCTTTTTAATTTTCCTAAAATTTTGCACATAGAATATAAGGGGATTAAAGAGATAATTGATTTTCTACAAACCCAGAATTGGAGGGAGAAAAAAATTTTCTCTATAAAAGGGCTTCCTTTTTATGCTATTTCAAATTCTGCTTTTAAAACCTTAAATTTGAGCTTGAAAAATGGAATTTGTTTTGAATCAAAGAATATAAATAATGTTGAAATTATTGAATTAAAAGAAGAGTTTAAAGTTCTGGATTTAGTATCAGATCTAAGAGAAATTGAGGATTTGTTTGTAAATTATCAGATCAGAAAGTTTATGAATAATGGTGTTATTATAGAGGATTTTAATAATTTTTATATTGATGAAGGAACAGAAATTGGGAAAGGAATAACGATTTCTTCTGGTGTTGTAATTAAAGGTAAGAGTAAAATTGGGGAAAAGGTAGTTTTATTTCCAAATTCATATATAGAGAACACAGTTGTGGGACATGGAAGTGTGATCTTACCCGGGTGTGTGTTAAGGGATTCTGTTATTGAAAAAAATGTAATACTTGGGCCTTATTGTCATTTGAGAGCAGGTTCTATTGTTAAAGAAAAAGCTAAAATAGGTAATTTTGTTGAAATGAAAAAGAGTGTTCTTGGAAAGGGATCTAAGGCAATGCATTTAACATATATAGGTGATGCAAAAATTGGTAAAAATGTAAATGTTGGTGCTGGCACTATTACATGTAATTATGATGGGGTTAATAAGAACAAAACAACCATTGAAGATAATGTTTTCATAGGTTCAGGTACTGAGCTTGTTGCTCCTGTTACTATTCATAAGAATAGTTATGTTGGTGCTGGTTCAACAATAACTGAAGATGTTCCTGAAGGTTCTCTAGCCATTGCTCGGCAGAAGCAGAAAAATTTATTAGAATGGGTTAAGAGGAAAAGAAAAAAACAAAAAAATAAACTTTTAAAATAGTTTAAAAACATTTGGTTGACATTTTCCTAATTATGATTTATTATAAATCAGCTTTCGAAATATTAAGGAGAAAGGAATGACTCGAAAATTAATAAAACCTAATCTTGAAGAAATAAAAAAATATACAAAAAGAGATGTAAGAAAAAAACCGCCTACATATAAAACTCATGCAGAGAATTATTATTATGTAAAACAGATGAATAATAAGACTCATATGGTTATTGAATTAATAACCGGAGAAGTATTTAAAGGTAAAATTGAGTGGTATGATGAAAAGTGTATAAAAGTAAAAAGAGAGGATTATAAGAATTTTATTATTTTCAAACACTCTATAAAATATATGTATAAAGACCCTAAACACATAAAACAATCACAGGAAAAGGAAGCTGAAGAATAAAATTATAGCCATTACTTCAGGTGACCCTCAGGGTATTGGCCCTGAGGTGATTTGCAAAGCTTTAGATCATTATGTGTCAAAACATTCAATAGTAATTATTGGAAATATTGATGATTATAATTGGAAGAAAAATTATATATTTTCTCAAAATAATGTGATTTCTGATATTAATGGTGTTAAAACCAAAGGAGTTTATTTTTTAAATGTAGATAAAAAAGATATTGTTGCAGATCCATCCTTTGAGTATGTGAAAAAGGGGGTTGAACTTGCTTTAAAAAAAAGAGTAGATGCTATTGTTACAGCTCCGATATCTAAAGAGAAATGGTTAAGGGCAAGAATAAAATATAGAGGCCATACTGAATTTCTTGTTGAAAGCTCAGAAGTTAATGATTATTCAATGTTTTTCTGGTCAAGTAATTTAAAAGTTGCATTATTCACCACACACATACCATTAAGGGAAATTTTCAGTCATATAAGAAAAGATAAGATAATTAAGTTTATAAAATTTGTTAATTTAGAGTTGCATAAGCTGTTTTCAAAGAGGTTTACTTTTTTGATTAGTGGATTAAACCCGCATTCAGGTGAAAATGGCTTTTTAGGAATAGAAGAAAGGGATGAGATCATTCCTGCAATAGAGACGTTAAAACCTGAAATAGATATAAAAGGTATATTTCCTCCTGACGTTGTGTTTTTAAAGGCAAAAGACATTAAAGATTCAGTTGTGATCTCATGGTATCATGACCAGGGACTGATCCCTTTTAAGTTGCTTAATATTCATTCTGGAGTGAATATTACATTGGGTTTACCTTATATCAGGACTTCTCCTGATCATGGAACTGCATATGATATTGCAGGTAAAGGTATTGCTGAT
>JAUXFB010000171.1 GCA_030620255.1 Candidatus Aminicenantota bacterium
CTAATATGTTTTGAACTCATAACACAATATGCACCTCCATAAGCTTTTCTAATAATAACAGTTATTTTAGGAACTGTTGCTTCAGCAAAAGCATAAAGAAATTTTGCTCCATTTTTAATGATTCCATTATATTCTTGATTTGTTCCCGGCATAAAACCCGGAACATCTTCAAAGATAAGTAAAGGTATATTAAAAGCATCGCAAAACCTTACAAATCTTGCTCCTTTCATTGAAGAATTGTTGTCAAGAACACCTGCAAGAACTTTAGGCTGGTTTGCAACTATTCCAACTGGCATACCATTCATTCTTGCAAAACCGGTTATTAAATTTTTAGCAAATTGAGCATGAACCTCAAAAAAATCATTGTTATCAACAATGGTCTCAATAATTTCCTTCATATCATAAGGTTTATTTGGATTCTCAGGAACAATATAATCTAAATTTTCATCTATTCTATCAATTGGATCATTATTTTGAATAACAGGTGGTAATTCTGAATTATTTTGAGGGAGAAATGAGATCAATTTCTTTAAATTCTCAAAAGCTTCCTCTTCATCCTTACAAATAAAATGCGAGACACCGCTTTTAGTTGAATGAATTAAAGCTCCTCCTAACTGCTCAGTTGTCACATCCTCCTGCGTCACTTGTTTTACCACCTTTGGGCCAGTTAAAAACATATAAGAAATCTTATCAACCATTATAACAAAATCAGTTATAGCAGGAGAATATACAGCTCCTCCAGCACATGGGCCAAGTATCAGAGAAATCTGTGGAATAACTCCTGAATATAGAACATTTTTTAGAAAAATATCAGCATAACCAGCAAGAGAGTCAACCCCTTCCTGTATGCGAGCACCACCTGAATCATTAAGTCCAATAATAGGAGCCCCTACTTTAGCAGCCATATCCATAATTTTAATTATCTTTTCAGAATAAGTTTTGGATAACGAACCTCCAAATATTGTAAAATCTTGAGAAAAAATGAATACAAGCTTACCATTTATTGTTCCATAGCCTGTTATTACACCATCAGTTAAAGGTTGGTTTTTATCCATATTAAAATCAGTGCATCTGTGAGTAACAAAAAGATCAAATTCCTCAAAACTCCCTTTATCAAGTATCTTTTCAATCCTCTCCCTTGCTGTGTATTTTCCCTTCTGGTGTTGTTTTATTATACGCTTTTCTCCGCCTCCCATTCTTCCTATTTCCTTTTTATTAGCAAGCTCAAGCAATTTTCTCTCTACACTCATTGCCCCTCCGATTTTAAGCCAAAATTTAACACAAAAATCAAGTTTGGTCAATTCTATCCCTGTTTTTTTTTAAAATAATTTAAGGAAAAGTAGGGGTCAAGTCTACGTTTGACTTTTGTTTAAAAACTTAATAATATTTTTATATGATTATATGCAAAAGAGGGTTGAATAAACCAATAATGATATCCTCAAAGGTCAAACGTAGGTGGCTGTCTCATAATCTTTTTAAAATACTGTTTTAAACCATTTTTTTTGAACACTATACACACATTTCTTAAAAATCAATATATTAAGTAAATTAAATCAATATCTTTAATTGTTTCTTCAAAATTTACTCAATTTTTATACTTATGCATCCCTGTTTTTATCCAAACTCCAGATAATTTCCCTTCCAGACCTTAAAAAGCTTGTGTAAATTGATACCAGTACATACCAGATTCCACTGAGCATCAACATTTTTTAATCCCCGGTAAAGCCATCTATTAAAACCATTATTATGTTTAATCCAGCCAAACAAAGGTTCTATTATTTGTTTTCTCTTTTTATAAATTTCTTTATTCTCTTCTAAATTATTCTTTTTAATCTGCCTATATATTGAATCATCATAAGGACTTCTCTCTATCTTTCTACCGCCTTTATCTTTAGAGCAATCATATCTATATTTGCAATCTTTGTAATTCTTACAGCCATATTTTCTTATTGGGTAATCTCTTGATTTACGGTTAGTTGTACTTAAATATTCTAATTTTTCCCCTAATGGGCATATATAAACGTCTTCTTTACGATCATATTTAAATTTACTTTTTGAAAATTCCGAATTCTGACCTTTTTTTGTACTTTTACCTACCTTTTCATGGCTGGGTGTTAAAACCGAGTAACCTTTCTCCTCTGCCTTTTTTAACTCTGATCCTGAAAAATATCCTCCATCCACCAAAGTTTCTTTTGATTTTTTATTACAGTTGAATTTTGATTCATCTAGCATCTTTGTCATCTGATGGCTGTCAGCTTCATCGTTAGTCACTTTCGCACCTACTATTATCTGTTTTTTTTCATCAACAACACCTTGGGCATTATAACAGTAGTCTTTTGAAGATTTATTTTTCATCATCCTGCTTTCTTTATCTGTAAGGCTTAAACTCTTTTTCTTTTTATCTTCTAATTCTTTTAAATTTGACTGGACTTTTTTTTTGAGTTTTTGTTTTTCTGATTTCGAATATTTATCCAGACTTTCTGTAATTAATTTTGACAGATTATTCTTATCCTGTAATCTCCTGGGAAGTGTATGAGATGGTTTTGATGATTCTTTCTTCTCACTCTCATCTATCTCTTCTACTATCTCATCAAGAGATTTATCTAATTTTGATAGCAACTTCTCCAAATCTTTTTTATGAATTGCTCTGTTTTTCGAAGCATTTGCATAGATCTTGGTCCCATCTATTGCTTGCAGAGCAAAACCTACCAGGTCATTCTCTATGGCTATATGAACGGTTTTTTTGAATACATTTTTTATGCACTCTCTGTTCTTCCTAAAAAATCTCCATATGGTGTTATGATCCGGATAGTTCATACCGGTCAACCATACAAGTGCCATTCTGTCTTTGCAGGCTTTTTCTAATTCCCGGGTACTATAGATCTTCTCAAAGTATCCATATAACCAAATCTTCAACAGCAATTTATTGGAATAATTGGGACGCCCTTCCTCAACTTTGCGCTCTTTGAATCCCAATTCAGATAGATCTAACTTATCTACAAATTCTCTAATAAACCGTGATGGGTGGTCTGGGGGAATCCATTCCTCAATTGACGGAGGTAATAAAAAACCATTACTATAATCTGCATCTATTTCGTTTTTCATACCTTAATTATACCATTTCTTAACTCTAAAAAATACCCTTTTTATCAATTATATCAATATTATTGAAACATTTTTCTCAATCACTTTGGCTAATATTTAAAACTGTTATTGATTGAGTTTTGAGACAGCCACCTACGTTTGACCTTTGAGGATATCATTCTTGATTTCTTCAACTCTCTTTTGTATACTACTCTCTTTTCTTATCAACACTTTCATTTTATATAAAACACTACTCACAGAACTATAACGCTGCAATGAAAATTCCTTTCCAATTGTATCCAGAGTATCTCTCCTGAGATGTCTTGCTAAATATATTGCAACATTTCTAGGTTCATTAAAATAACCCCTCTTACACTTATGTAGCTCCTCTTTCACAGTATCATAATGTTTACAAACAACATCCTTAATTCTTTCAATATCTGGAGCTAAATTAACTGATTCTGGTACCTCCTTGTTTTCTTTTTTTACAAAAAATCTCTCTTTAACCCAATTAATAAAATCATTACTACCAAGCAAAGATGGCAACCTCGAACTCTTAAAAATATCTCTAATCTCCCTTGAATCCTCAAGCTTTACAAAATTCCGATATGTTACAATTCCTTTTTGCCTATCTAACGATAAAATCGAAAAAATAAATTCCTTGTGCAACCAACTCCACTTCTGTAACTTCGATATATAACCCTTATGACTGCTCCATGGATATTCATCAAGATCTCTTACTATTTTAGCACTTACAGGATTTCTATGAATATAACGTACTAACTCCAAAAGATAACTCTCTTCTCCAACTAAAATACTTTTGTACCTCCCCCTGAATAGCTGACCATCACATTTATTAGCTCTATTATACCGCTGAGTATATACCCCATTGATATGGCGCATAACCCGACTTAAATTACCTTCTGGAGTTTGAACCAAAAGATGATAATGATTAGGCATCAAACAAAAGGCACTAATTTTTACTCCCCATAGCTCTATAGACTCTTTTAGCAAATCAATAAAAAGCTGATAATCTGATCTGCTTAAAAATATTTTCTCAGACCTCCTACCACGATTCATTACATGATACCATGCCCCAGGGTATTCAATACGTAACGGCCTGCTCATATAAAAATATTATCAAATTTTTAAATAAAAGTCAAGCGTAGACTTGACCCCTTTATATTATCATGCACAGGCTTTTTTAGACATTATTAACTCATAGGAAAGGGGTGTTATTCTAAATATTTTTTTCTATTATTAAATCCTTTTCTGTTTTTGGATATAGCTTGTCTATTTTTTTTTGATAATTAATGGTTAATTTAAGAGCTTGAGCAATTTTTATATAATGCTGAATTTGCTCAGAGGTGAGTGTTCTGCCTTTACGGTTTTTTAACCAGATATACATTACTTTATGATCTCCTA
>JAUXFB010000035.1 GCA_030620255.1 Candidatus Aminicenantota bacterium
AAAACAAATAGGTAAAAATATTTCTTATATGTTTTTGATCTTTTTTTTATATTTATATCTTAGATTTCCATTTATTTTTAATGCTTTTTTAATGAGTAAATTTCCCTGATCAATTAATCTCTTTCTTTCATTTATATCTTTTTCAATTTTTGATTGTAAATGATAAAGTATTCCCTTCACTGCAAAAGCTTTTGCCATTCTGGGATTAATTAATATTGCTTTATCCGCATATTTCACCCCTTCCAAAATTATGTCTTTGGATTTCTTTTTCAACTTTATCTGCCATTTACTTTGCCAAAAAAGAAATTCGGAATATTTATAATAGTTCATAGCATTTAAAGGATTAATTTTAATAGCCTTTTTGAAGTAATTTTTTGAAATCACAAAATCTTTTTCAGGGCTATTCTTACATTTCATTCTCCATCTCGCTTCCATACAAGCAACAACTCCTGCTTGTCTGTATGCTGTATCAAGAGTAGGATCAATATTAGCCACTTTTTTATATAGAGATTTGCACACATTAATAAAGACAATCGGAGATCTGTCATGATCCAGCTCATATCTGCTTTTTAAAATTAAACTTTCAATCCTAAGCAAGTAAATATCAGAATCATTTGGATTGATCTTTATTGCCTTTTTAAGATTTTCCAATGCCTTTTTTATCATATTAAAAGGTGATTTACCAATCAAATATCTATATTCTGCAAATCCAATATAAGAAGTTGCTAAACTAGAATATAGAGTTATAAGTTTCGGATTAAGCTTTATTGATTTTTTACAATACTTAATAGACTGATTAAAAGCATGTTTTGGATCTTTTCCTTCTTCTAATAAAACATGACCTTTATTAAAATAAACACTACCAATTCCGTTATAAGCAAACGCATTATTTGGTTTTTTTTCAATCAATTTTTTATAAGCTTCTAATGCCTTATTCAAGCTATTATTTGGATCTTTACCATGTGATCCTTCATATTCTGAAAGAAGTATAAGTGATAAGCCAAGATTTCTATAAGCATATGCAATAGGATTTATTGAAATGGCTTTCCGATAAGATTTAATGGCTTTATTGATTGAATCTAAAGGGTCTTTGCCATGAGATTCTTCATATATTGATTTAAAATGATATATACCACCAAGATTACTATAAGCATAATAAAAATTAGGATACAATTCAATTGCTTTCTGGAAACTCTCTTTTGCTTTATTAATAGAATTCATAGAATCCATACCTTTACTCATTTCATATTGAACAGTGTAAGCATAAGCAACTCCTAAACTTGAATAGTATGCTTCATTATCAGGATTGATCTGAATAGCTTTTTCATAGCTCTCCATTGCTTTTTTTAAAAAACTCAAGGGATTTTTTCCCTGCACCAATTCATAGTATCCAATGTTTAGGTAAGAGTTGCCTTTATATAGTAAAGGTAAACCATCATTTGGGTCGATTTTACTTGCCTTTTGAGCATATCCTATTGATTTTGAAAAATCATCTCTTGGGTCCTGACCCTTATCCAGCTTGTATTCACCTAAAGCTCCATATATATTAGCCTTAATTTTATAAGTTTCCGCAAGATCGCTGTCTGCAATTATTGATTTCTTTGCTATAGATAGAGCTCTTTTCGCATATGGGGTTATATCTTCACCTTTTTCATACAAAAGCATATCAATAACATTTGTCCATAGATCACATAAATTATTATATGACTGAGGGTCACTTTCTCCAATATGTATAGCTTCTTTGAATGCTTCTTCTGCTTTTTTAAAATCATGCAAAGCTCCACTGATATCACCCTTATCTCTTTTATCAACACCCATTGCCTCATATATATTCCCTTCTAAAAGTTTTGCTTCATATAACCATGGAATAGAATTAAATGCAGAACGAGCTTTTTTGATTGCTACATTGAATCGTCTATCATTATATGCAATCAATGCTTCCAAATATTCTGGAGATTCTCCAATTAAACCTCTGCTTTTCTTTAGAAATTCAATTGCAGGTTTTAAATACTTTTCTTCAATCTTTTTTTTCTGATAATCTTTTAATGATTTCTCATGAATATTTTTAATCTTGTCATACTCTTTCTTATAAATTTTGGTGAGAGTCAATCCCATTGAATAAGCAACCGACTGAGTTTTATAACCACTATTCCAGGACATTTTAAGATATTTAAGTGCATTATCATATTCACTTAACACAATATACCCTTTACCAAGAGCATAATTCCCCGGTCCCTTACCTAGATCTCCTATTTGCTTAATCTGCTCTCTTATCTCTTCAATCTGTTTTTTCACACGTTTCCTCTCAGGTCTTGTATCATGTAATGGAATAGTATGGGAAATGCGCATTAAACTTTCAATATTAACAACATTCTGACCAAATTTTTGTGCTATATCAGCAATTTTCCCCATTTTCCAGCGTGTGCGCAACCACATACTAATCAATATAATTAATATTATAAAAACAATGCTTCCAAGAATAACTGCAATTTTATGTCTTTTTGCCTTTTTTATAATTTTATAAGTTATTGTTAAAGGTCGAGCTAAAACTGGTTCTCCATTCAAATAAAGCTGCAAATCTTCAGCAATAGCTTTTGAAGAATCATATCTCCTATGAGGTTCTTTTTCCAAGCATTTCAGTACAATAGTTTCAAGATCAACAGGAATCTCTGGATTAATCTTACGGATAGGCTTTGGTTCATCATTAACAACCATTAAAAGTACTTTTATTGGGGAATCGCCTGTAAAAGCCCTTTCTCCTGAAAATAGCTCATACATTGTTGAACCCAGACAATATATATCTGATCTACGGTTAATATTTCCCCTATCCCCACGTGCCTGCTCCGGAGACATATAATTAGGAGTTCCTACAACCATTCCACTCATGGTTATTGATGGCGCTTCTATCTCACGTGCAAGACCAAAATCCATTACATAAGGTATCCATTCACCCTCAGGACTCTGTTCTAACATTATATTTGAAGGTTTTATATCTCTATGTATTATACCCTTTCTATGGGCTTCATGAATTGCTCCAGCAACAGCTTTCATTATCAATACTTTTTGTTCCAAATTTATCCTTGTCTCAATTTCAAGTAGCGATGGTCCATCAATATATTGCATTGCAATGTAAGGTGTATTATTATACTCTCCTACTTCATATATCCTGCAAATATTTTCATGGGTTATCTGTCCTTGAGCCTGTGCTTCCTGTACAAAGCGTTCTATTACATCATCAGAATTTTCTTTAACAAACTTTAAAGCTACATACCGTTTCAGGTGAGGATCAAAGGCTTTATAAACTTTACCCATACCCCCTTCTCCAATTTTTTCAATAACATTGTATCGCTCCCAGCCTGAAAAATCTTCCATAAACATTTCTTCCTTTTAAGTCCATTCTAATTTTACCAAAAACAAATTAAATTTTAAACTTTTTATATGATTTGTTTTTTTTGAAAAAGATTTTACAATTTTTAATTGGTCGGGTACAATATCTTTTACTTGAATTTTATAAAATATAAGTAACATAAAAATATAATGAAAGAACAGAGATGTTTTGTAAAAGAAAATAAAAAAATAAACGAAAATTACTTTCTTATGAAAATCAAATCTGAGTATATTTCAAAAAACTCAAAACCAGGCAATTTTGTAATGGTTAATGTATCTGAGACTTTTGATCCTCTATTAAAAAGGCCTTTTGGTATATTCAAATCTGAACCTCCATTTATCTGGCTATATTTTGAGGTTGTTGGAAAAGGTACTAAATTACTATCAAATTTCAAAAAGAATGATAAAATTTCTATTTTAGGACCCCTTGGAAATTCATTACCTGAATTTAAAAATAAAAAAATATTAATGATTGCTGGAGGGAGAGGCATTGTTCCAATTTTTTATTCAATTCATACTTATTCTCAACACAATGATATCTTCTTAGTATATGGAGCAAAATCTGAAAAAGATTTAAACCTTTATGAAGAGATCAAATCTAAAAAACTAAAAAAACTTTTTTTATATACTGATAACGGAAGTGTGGGAAAAAAGGGACTTGTAACATCTGATGTTAAAAACATTATTAATAACAATAAAGTTGATATAACTATATCATGTGGACCTGAACCTATGTTTAAAACTCTTGTAAAAAAGATAGAGCATATTGGTACTGAAAACTACATTTCTATGGAAGCCCTAATGGGCTGTGGGTTTGGTATATGCCACAGTTGCGCAAAAAAAACAAAAAATAATAATTATAAACAAGTTTGTACTGATGGACCTATATTTAAAATGGAGGATATTAAGTGGTAGATCTTTCTACTGATTTGGGATTTATAAAATTAAAAAATCCTGTTATAACTGCATCTGGAACCTTTGGTTATGGTGAAGAATTTCAAGATTTCTTTAACCTTGACATACTGGGTGCATTTGTTTTAAAAGGAATCTATAAAAATCCAAAATCTGGAAACTCCCCCCCTAGAATACACGAAACTGCTTCCGGGCTTTTAAATTCAATTGGTCTTCCAGGTCCTGGAGCAAAAGAATTACAAAAAATCGTAAAAAGAATTCATAGATTAACTAAAACTCCGATTATTATCAATGTGTGTGGTGAGTCAGATGAAGAATATATTGAAGTTGCAGAAATCTTTGACAAAATGGATGAAGTAACAATGCTGGAATTAAACATTTCGTGTCCAAATATAAAAAGGGGCGGGAAATGCCCGGCTCAAGATGAAAAGCACACATATAAATTAGTTAATCAAATAAAACATAACACAAGCAAACCTCTAATTGTAAAACTATCGCCAAATGTTAATGACATTTCCTCAATAGCAATATCAGCAGAACAAGGAGGGGCTGACTGTATTTCTCTTGTAAATACTTTTCTTGGCATGGCAGTTGATTTAGATTCAAAGAGACCTGTTTTCAAAAATCTTTTTGCCGGGCTCTCAGGTCCAGCAATCAAACCTCTTGCTCTAAAATTAGTATGGGAAACTGTTCAAAGTGTACATATTCCTGTAATCGGGATTGGAGGAATTACTTCAGGTAGAGATGTTATGGAATTTATATTAACAGGAGCATCGGCTGTACAGATAGGTACAATCAATATTGTTGAACCTAAAGCATCTGTCAGAATTATAAAAGAAATTAAAGATATAATGAAAAAATTAAATATAGAAAGCTTAGATGAAATAAAAGGCAAACTTAAAATATGAAAGATAAAATTATAATAGCACTCGATTTTGATAACTTAGATGTTGCAAAAAAATTGATAGATGATTTGAATGATGCTATTTTTTTTAAAGTTGGACTTTTACCATTTTTGAAATTCGGCAATGAAATAATCTCTTATTTAAAAAGTAAAGATAAAAAAATATTCCTTGACCTTAAATTCAAAGATATTCCAAACACTATATATTGGGCAGTAAAATCATCTCTAAAATACTCACCCGATTTTTTAACAATTCATCTTACAGGTGGAGCTGAAATGATAAAAAAGTCTATTGAAGCTTCCAAAACTAAAAACAACCTGACAATTTTAGGTGTAACAATTTTAACATCATTATCAAGAAATGATCTCATTGATATTGGAGTAGAACTTTCAGTAGAAGATACTGTTTTAAAATTATGTGAGCTGGGATTAAAAAATGGTTTAAAATCATTCGTATGCTCACCTCTTGAAATAGAATCCATAAGAAAGAGATTTGGAAAAGATATAACTTTGGTAACTCCCGGGATAAGACCTCATTGGTCTGAAAAAGGTGATCAGAAAAGGATTTTTACTCCAAAAATGGCAATACAAAAGGGTGCTGATTTTCTTGTTATAGGAAGGCCAATAACACAAAACAAGAATCCATTAAAAGCTTTTAAATTAATTCTTCAAGAAATAGAAAAGAGTTAAGCTCAACTTTTAGTTACTTTCCTTTTCCTTGTTCAATCCACTTTAGCATCAATAAAAATAATTTTCTACACATAAAATCATCCCTTATTTTTTGATCTTCCTAAATATTTATCATAAATTGCCAAGCCAATCATTGATAAAACTCCCATAAATGCAACAATCAGCCACATTGTTACAGGATTTGTTGGTTGACCCTTTTTATGTGGAGTTAAAATGAAGTATTCAAACATAGCACCGCCAATAGGAGAACCAATAATAGTTCCGAAAGCAATCGGCAAATTTGCATATCCAAGATAAAGTCCTTCTTCACCTTTTGGAGCAATTGCGCCAATATATTCAAACTGTCTGGGCGATGCCATCATCTCACCAATTGCCATTGAAGCAAGTGATAATAATATAAATATTCCTGCAAGAGGAATTGCAATCCCCATAAAACTTATTTTCTTAGCTATATCTGTAAACAATATAACAGGTAATATATTAACAAGCATACCAAGAGTAGTAACCAGTATGCCAATCATAATGGACTTTAAGGATGTCCATTTTTTTGTTAGATTTGTTATCAATAATTGAAAAAGTACGATCATAACAGGATTTATCAGTGTATATATTTCAACTGGAGCTTCAGGATCCACAAATCGTAAAAACAGAGGTATCAGATTATATATTTGAACATATATAAACCAGAAAAACCCCATAACTATAAGAAAGAATACAAATTTCTTATTTTTCAAAACAATAAAGATACCAGCTATTGCCTGTGCTAAAGTTTTTTTCTTTACTCTTTGATCATCCTTTTTTCCATCACTTACATATTCAGGCTCTTTATAAATAAAAATTACAATAAATAGACCAATGAGTGCAAAAATGGTTGCCACGTAGGTGAAAATAGCTGGAATACCCATATTAATTCTAGTAAAATAAGATACACCTCTTCCTGTCATTGAGCCTATATTTATGACCATATAAAAAATACCGAACCCAAGTACTGCTTTTTTTCCGGATGTTTTTTGAACTGTACCTGCTATGCATGGTTTAACTATTGATCCCCCTATACCAACTAAAATAATTCCCAATACTACAGGAATTGTGTAATCAATCTTCTCTCCAATTGCAGGTTTAATTAGTGCGGGCCAGAACTCTTGGACAGTGCCAATAATAAAGTATCCAAAAGCAATAAGAACAAAAGCAACACTCAATGATCGTTTAAATCCATACTTATCAGCCAGTGTACCACTTAAAATAGGGAGAAAATATATAACCCCCCAGAGCAATGTACCATTCAAAAATGTTGAAAATGTAGGACTCATTCCAAGTACTTCATTAAAGTAAATGACAACAAATGAAGCAACTGCATAAAAAGCTGCACGTTCAACTAATTCAATAGTATTTGCAGCCCAAAAAGATTTGGGAAAATGATTCCCTTTTTTACTTTCTACCATTATTTACTCCTGCTCTATAAATTTAACTCCTAGTTCTGATAATTGCTTTTCAGGGACCTTTGAAGGAGAACCTGTTAACAAACAAAGAGAAGAAGTGGTTTTTGGAAATGCAATAACTTCTCGTATTGATTCTTCTCCTAATAACAACATGATTATCCTGTCTAAACCAAATGCTATCCCAAGGTGAGGTGGAGCACCGAATTTTAATGCATTGAGGAAAAAGCCAAATTTCTCATCAATTTCTTCATCAGTTAACTCCAACAATTTAAATACCTTTCTCTGAAGTTTTATATCATTAATACGTCTACTTCCACCACCTATTTCAACCCCATTTAATACAAGATCATATGCAATTGATTTTACGTTTAATGGTTCAGAGTCTAGTTTTTCAATATCTTCCAGTTTTGGAGAAGTAAATGGGTGGTGATTTGAATCTAATCTTTTTTCATCTTCATTATAGGAAAACAGAGGAAAATCAACAATCCATAAAAATTCAAGTTTATCTTTATCAATCAATTCTTTTCCAAGGTATTCTCTCAATTTGCCAGTAAGAAACAAAGACTGAGATGAAGTATCTCCAATTAAAAATACTATATCATTTTTGTTTATTTCATTTTCTTTATAAAAATTCTTTAATTTTTCAGGCTTAATCTTTAAAGAGGATTTAAAACCACTTTCTGCTTTTTTAATCCAAACTGCACCCTTTCCGCCTATTTCTCTAATATAGTTATTTACATTTTCAAGTATTTTCCTTGAATATCTTGATGATTCAGGCAATACAAGACCTTTTATCTTCCCATTATTTTCAATAATATCATTTAATATATTTGAATTAAATTTTTTAACTATATCAGTAAAATCCATTATCTCATACGGAATTCATAAGTCAGGCTTGTCATTTCCATATCTATATATAACTTCATTGTATGTCATTACTCTAAAGGGTGTATTAATGTTAACTTTCCTAACATTAAATATTTCCTTAAACATACCTTCAACAATTTCAAACAATTCCTTGGGTTCAGCGAAACTCATTTCAATATCTATTTGCGTAAATTCAGGTTGTCTGTCAGCTCTTAAATCCTCATCCCTAAAGCATTTAACTATCTGAAAATATCTCTCAAATCCGGCCACCATGAATAGCTGTTTGAATAATTGAGGTGATTGCGGCAAAGCAAACATTTTACCTTTATATATTCTTGAAGGTACAAGATAGTCCCTTGCTCCT
>JAUXFB010000043.1 GCA_030620255.1 Candidatus Aminicenantota bacterium
CCTTTATTCCCCCGCCCTTTTCTGCAATTTCTTGATAACTAACTCCTTGAAGTTTTAATCTAAATTCATCCTGCCTTGTACCAGCAAAAGAAAGATGGGTGTGTGGATCAACAAATCCTGGAAACACCACAAAGTTTGAACCATCAATTACAATTGCATCATATGATAATTTACAACTCTTTTTAAAATCCTCTTCATAACCAATAAAGGCTATAATTTCTCCAATTGCACCTAGCCAAACTTTTCTTGAGACCTTTATTGAATTTAGCTCTGCTCCTCTAACAACACGATCATTATAAGGATTGATCAATTCTTTAATGTTTTTAATTAATAGATCAATTTCAATCATTTTTTCTCTGTTATTTTAGGCCTTTGAAATGATGGCACATCAAGAATATCATCAAAATCTTCCGGATTTGGAGCCATGCTAGGTAAATTACTCTCATTCAAATAATCCCCTTCGATATTCGTTAAATCAACAGAGTCTTCTTTATGTTTAAATAAATATTGATTTTCTGTTTTAGTTCTTGAATAACTATTTTTCTTAGCAGTATCTTTATTTTTCGATAAGTAATTAGAAGAATAATCACTCTCAAATAAGGTGTCAACATGAGGCTGATATTTTGTGTCAAATTTAGTGCTAAACTTTTTTGAAGTTTGTTTAAAACCAGTTACAATAACTGTCACTCTTAAAGCATCTTTAAGACTCTCATCATCAACAATACCAAATTTTATTTTTGCTTTAGGAGAGCAATTTGATTTTATAATATCTGAAATAATTCCAATCTCTTTTATAGTTAAGCTGGAAGAAGCTGTTATATTATAAAGTAAGCCTGTGGCTCCAGTTATAGAAACATTATCCAAAAGAGGTGATGTTAATGCTCTACGAGTTGCCTCCTCAGACCTGTTTTCGCCTTTTGCTTCACCAGTTCCCATAAGAGTTAAACCCTTCTCACACATAGCAGCTCTTACATCTGCAAAATCAACATTTTGATATCCAGCATTATTAATAATGTCTGAAATTCCTTTCACTGCTCTAAGTAAGATTTCATCAACTTTTCTATATGCTTCTTTATACGGAATATCTGCATCTTCCAATTCAAAAAGTTTTTGATTTGGAATAACAATAACTGCATCAACACTTTCTGTTAGATTTGTTATACCATTAGTAGCAACATTCATTCGTATATCACCCTCAAAATCGAATGGTTTAGTTACAACCGCTACTGTGAGAATTCCCATAGAAGAAGAATGATTTGCAATTACTTGAGAAGCCCCTGTACCAGTTCCTCCTCCCATACCTGCTGTAATAAACACCATATTTGATCCTTCAAGAATATTGATTATTTGTTCGGTACTTTCAAGAGCAGCTTGCATCCCAATTTCAGCATCAGAGCCTGCACCAAGCCCTTTTGTTAGTTTCTCTCCAACCTGAAGGGTTAAAGCAGGTTGCTTCACATTTGAAAGATCCTGAATATCTGTATTTACTGCAACAAACTCAACACCTTTCAAGCCCTCTTCAATCATTCTATTTATTGCATTACCACCGGCTCCGCCAACCCCTATTACCTTTAGAATAGCTCCTTTCTTTCTATCTTCCGCATATGTTATTTTTATATCTTGTTTCATGTTACCTCCTAAAAGCCAAGCCATTTTTTAAATTTAATAATTAATCCTTCAGGCTTGTTTTTTATTACTCCTTTATTTTTCATATCTAAAAGCCCACATTTCAAAAGGCCAACAGAAGAAGCAAAATCAGGACTACTTACTTTGTCAATTAATCCCCCTAGTCCAAATGAAGTTCCCACTCGAATCGGAACAGAGAAAATTTCGTCAGCAACTTCAAGTATTCCATCAAGTGAAGCAGAACCTCCAGTAAGTACAATACCTGCATTAATTTTATGTTCAAGTGCATTATTCACCAATTCCATTTTAATCATTTCAAATATCTCTTCTGCTCTAGGTCTCAAAATATCCGAAAGTAGAGAAACCGATATCATCCTCTTTTTCTTACCTCCCACACTTGGGATTTCAATGTTCTGATTCTGCCAATTAGGATCAATGCAACACCCGTATCTTCGTTTTATGATTTCTGCTTTATCAATTGGCGTCCTTATTCCAATAGCCAGATCATTTGTGAAATTATAACCACCAACAGGGAATGTTTTAGCATAACTTAATGCTCCCTTTTCAAAAACAGAAAAATCCGTTGTTCCACCACCAATATCTATCAAGGCAACTCCAAGCTCTCTCTCATCAGGAGTCAATACAGCTTCAGCAGTAGCAATATGAGATAAAATTATCTTAATTACATCTATTTTAGCCTTTTTTAAACAAATTAAAAGATTTTTAATAGAAGCCTTTGTAGATGTTACAACCACAACATTAACGTCAAGCTTGTTGCCAACCATACCAATTGGATTCTTAATATCTTCTTGAGAATCAACAAAGAATTCCTGGGTCAAAACATGCAATGTTTCTCTATCTTGAGGTAATAACATACCACTTCCATGTGTTACTGCCCTTTCAACATCATCTGTTGTGATTTCTCCATTCCTTCCTGAAACATTAACACTTCCCTTACCGCATCTTGTTTCAATATTACTTCCAGATATATTAACATAGGAAGATTCAATCTCAAGACCTGCTGTTAGCTCAGCTTCTTTTACAGATTTTTTAATATCTTCAACAGTTGTGTTCATATCAACTATTACACCCTTTCTTATTCCATGTGAATCAGCTAATCCATAACCAATAATCTCAAGTTCATCTTTCCCATCTTCATTTTTTACCTGGCCTATAACTGTACATATCTTTTTACTACCAACATCTATACCAACAAGACAATTATTTTTCATCTTAATTAATTACCTCCTCATCATATTCAAAATAAATCCTATCTTTAAATCTAAGGTCAACATATTTGATTTTATTTTTTTTCAAAGGAATGATCTTTTTTAACCTCAAAAAATAATTTATCTTTTTAATATAATCTTTTTCACCAGGGTAAAAAATTTCATTTATACGCTTGAGTTTTAATTTAACTCCATAAGGTTTTACAAAACTTATATAATCAACTAAATCTCGAATTTCAGTTAATTCATGGAGATACGAATAGATCTTTTCAAACTCTTCTTTTTTTAAATCTTTAATGGTTATTAAACCATTCTGTTTTTCTGATTTTCTATATAAGACAATACCATTTCTATCAATTATATTATATTCTCCTTTTGACTTAAACTGGAAAATCGGTTCCCTTAACAAAAATTTTATCATAATTGTTGATGGTAGAACACGAGTTAGAGAAACATCCTTAACTATCTTAAATTTTAACAGTTCTTTTCTTAAATCAGTAAAATTCACCATTAAAATATTTCCATTATAATTTTTCAATATCTTTTTTAAGTTCTTAAATTCAATTTTAGAACTATTTACTAACTTAAAAGATTTCACATTTAACTTCTCCCAACTCAAAATAAATTGAGATGCTTTTAATGCTGAAAACCCTATAAAAAATAATAAAACAATTACAAAGAATAAATGAATTCCCTTGAATTTTATTGTTTTAATCTTCTTTTTTCTATTTAAAGTTCTGTTATTATATCTTCTCAAAAATTCTGTTTCTCCTTTCAAACCAATACTGGCAACTCCCCTCATCTATCATTCTCCTTCATAATCTTAGCAAACTGATGAGCTATATCTGTTAGATCTCCAGCAGACAAAAATATAACAGCATCTCCCTTTTTCACTTCCCCCTTCAAATAATCAATTATAACTTTAAAATCTTCAATATATACTACATCTTTAAACCCGGAACCTTTGATTTTTTCAGCTAAAACCTCTCCACTAACATGGTCAATTTCCTTTTGGTTAGCAGCATACAATTTTGCAATTACTAATTTATCAACACCAACAAATGAAGTAACAAATTCATCCATTAAAATTTCTAATCTTGTAAATCTGTGTGGTTGAAAAATAGCAATAACTCGTTTAAAATCTCCATTTCTTATAGTTTCAATTGTTACTTTTATTTCAGTCGGATGATGTGCATAATCATCTATAACAACATAGTCCTTATTATAAAGTAACACCTGGAAACGTCTTTCAGGTAAATAAAATCTCTTTAAACCTTGTTTTATTAAAGAAACATCAACGTCAATCTCAATAGACGCTGCTATAGATGCCAGTGCATTAAACACATTGTGAAATCCACCTATATTTAATTCAACCCTTCCATAATTTTTATTTTTAATTGTTAAATCAAAACTAACTTCAAAAGCTGAGCCTTTAATTTTTTCAGCTTTTACAATTGATTCTTTTGATAAACCAAATGTTATAACTCTCCTATTTAAAAATGGGATCATTTTTCTTGAATTTTTACATTCAAGATTTAAAACAACTGAACCATAAAAAGGAACTCTATTACCAAATTTTATAAATGACTCTATTAAATTCTCCTGAGTCCCATAATAATCAAGGTGGTCATCCTCAATATTTGTTATTACAGAAATGGTTGGGAATAAACTTAAAAAACTACCATCTGATTCATCAGCTTCAGCAACAAGATAATCTGATTTCCCTAATTTTGCTCCACTTTCCTCAACATTCAATCTTCCACCAACAACAAATGTGGGATCTTTTTTTGCTTCATTAAGTATACATGCAATCATAGAGGTTGTAGTTGTTTTTCCATGAGTACCAGCAATTGCAATTGAAAATTTCATTCTCATTAACTCAGCAAGCATTTCAGCTCGTGGTATAACAGGAATTTTTCTTTTTAAAGCCTCTTGAACTTCAACATTATCTTTCCTAATTGCACTTGAAAAAACAAGCGTTTCAATATTCTGTATGTTATTTTTATTATGACCAAGGTAAATATTTACTCCCATTTTTTTCAATCTTTTCACATTATCATTCTCTGCAATATCAGAACCAGATATAAAAAAGCCCATATTATGCAATACCTCTGCAATACCGGCCATACCTTCGCCACCTATTCCAGTAAAATAAATTCTCTTAACTCTACTATATTCAATCATTTAAAAGCACCATTTTGCGATGTTTTGAAATATTTACAATAATTCCTGAAATAATAAGTGTTGCAATCAAAGAGCTTCCGCCTATTGATATAAATGGAAGTGGGAACCCCTTTGCAGGAAAAATTACAATAGCTACTGAAATATGCAACATTGCTTGAAAAACAACCAAAAAAGTTAGCCCTATAACGAGTAAATAAGTATGCTTATTACCTGAAAGTTTTGCAATATTTATTCCCCTAACAAAAAACAAGGAAAATAATGAAACTACCAACAAAGCCCCAATTAAACCAGCCTCTTCAGCTATAATTGAAAAAATAAAGTCAGAATAAGCATAAGGTAAAAAATATAATTTTTGAGTAGAATTGCCAAGACCTTGACCAAAAATCCCACCGCAACCAATTGCATATAACGAATGAATTGGTTGGAAATTTAGTGTAGATTGGTATTTTTCAGGACTTAAAAAAGCTAAGATTCTACTCATCCTCTCAGGGCTTAGTTTTATAATCATATAAATAAATGGAACCAATAATAGAGATCCATATATAAAATATTTTACTTTTAACCCTGAAACAAATAATATAGCTATAGTTACTGCTAATATCAAGAAGAAATTCCCATAGTCAGGTTCTTTTAACATTAAAAGTTCAACTATAAAAAAGGGTATCAACAAAAAGAACATTTTTTTGAAATTATTCACATTTGTACCTTTTCTTCCAAAAATATACGAGAGATACAATACAATTGATATTTTTGCAAACTCTGAGGGTTGAATTGAAAAACCATAAAATCTAATCCATCTATAACTGTTATTTATCTTCCCAGAGAAAAAAACCATTACAAGTCCCACTATAGATAAAAATAGTACTAAAGAGATAAATTTCATATCCAGATATATCGGATGTTTTAAAAATGAAATAAAAAGGAAAATTATTAACCCAAGACACAACCACATTAATTGTCTTTTTAAAAAATAAAAGCTATCATCATATTTTGCCTTTGCCAACAACATTGTTGAGTTGTAAGCCATAATCAAACCAATTAATAATAAAAGGATAATTACAGAGATTAAAAATTTATCAACTCCTATATTTTTAACCATTTTTCACCCTATTTCTTAACAAATTTACCTCTTTTTTGAAAATCTCTCCTCTATGTTCAAAATCCTTAAACATATCAAAACTTGCACATCCGGGTGCAAGAAGAATCTTTCCTCCATTTTGTTTCAACAAGTCATAGCCTCTATTAACAGCTTCATTTAAATCTTTAACAAAATTTAACCTTTCTCTAATATTTATCAATTGATTATAAATTGTATGTGCAGCACTACCAATAAGAAAAACTTTACAAACTCTTTGTTTGATTGAACTTTCTAGTAATTTAAAATCACCCCCCTTATCTTTGTTTCCTAAAATTAGGATCATATTTTCATCAATACTATTTATTGATTTCAAAGTTGCATCAACATTAGTTGCTTTTGAATCATTAATAAACTCAACCTTTCCAATTTTCCCTAAAGACTCCATGCGATGAGGAAGACCTTTAAAACCATTAATACTCTCTTGAATATTTCCAGGTTCTATTCCCATTATTCTTGCAGCAATAACAGAGCTTAGAATATTTTCAAGATTATGAATACCTTTTAATGGGACTCTATCCAGAGAAACTCTATCTTCTTTACTCATAAAATCCAGATGTATACAATTATCTCTAACAAATGCTCCATCCTCTAATACTTCTTTGATAGAAAAGAATACTCTCTTTGCTTCATATGATCTATATCTATAATTCCTGATCAAATTATCATTATAATTCAAAATCATATAATCACTTTTTTTTTGGTTTTTAAAAATATTCAATTTTGTAGAAAAATAATCTTCCAAAGAAGAATATCTATTAAGATGATCTGGCGTAACATTTAACAATATAGCTATATATGGTCTAAAATCAATAATCTCTTCAAGTTGGTAACTGGAAACCTCTAATACAACAACAGAATCGCTTGAAATATCATTAACTTGAGATATAAATGGAATTCCAATATTACCTGCAATGATACTTTTTACTCCATTATTCTTCAAAATATGATGGATTAAACTAACTGTTGTTGATTTACCATTAGTTCCTGTAACAGCAATTATCTTTGAATTAATAAATGTTGAAGCAAATTCAATTTCAGAAACAACATCAACACTTTTCCGAATCTTATTAAATCTTTTTGTTCTTGCATTAATCCCCGGACTCAATATTATTAAATCCATACACTCAAGTTTTGAAAAATCATTCTCTTTTATTAAAAAGTTCACTCCATTTTTTCTATAATTTTCTTTTATTTCAATCTCATTTATTGTTTCATCATTGTATAAAAAAATATTTTCAAAAAGTTTCTTTTCAAGTAAAAAATCAAGCAAAGCTTTACCAGTCCTGCCAAAACCAACAACTCCAACCCTTTCATTATTCATCTAACTTTCTCCATGAGCTTTTGCGATTACAATTATACTCATCAATTTGAACCTATTTTTAAATTTTGCCATAATTTTTTTCTCTTAAAAATTCATTAACAACCTTATAATCATCAAATCGAATGACTCTATCTTTAAATATTTGATAATCTTCATGTCCCTTACCTGCAATTACAACACAATCTCCTTTCTCTGCAATACTTATAGCTTTTTGAATTGCCTTTTCTCTCTCAACTTCAATTTGAAAATTAACAAAATCTTTATCAAACCCTTTTACAATATCACAGATAATATTTTCTGGTTCTTCATTGCGTGGATTATCACTTGTAACAATAACAAAATCAGCATTTTCTGACGCAGCTTTTCCCATTTTTGGCCTCTTTGTCTTATCCCTTGAACCACCCGCTCCAAAAACAAGGATCACTCTCTTAGATACGATTTCACGCAAAGATTTAAGTAAAGTCTCAAGAGCATTATCTGTATGAGCATAATCTATTAAAACTGAGAAATTGTTCTTATAAGTAAAATCCAATCTGCCTTTTACGGGTTTAAAATTTTTAATTGCAGAGCGAATATTGTCAAACGAAATTCTTGAAATCAATGCGGAACTTATTGCACCCAGTAAATTACTCAAATTA
>JAUXFB010000062.1 GCA_030620255.1 Candidatus Aminicenantota bacterium
AGGCTTTATCAATCGATATCAACAAAAAAACCGTTAAAACAAAAAATAATGTTTTCCAATATAAATATTTAATATATTCAATGCCATTAAAAAAGATCTTACAAATTATTAAACAGAAGGACAATTTTCCCCCACACACAAAATTATCTAATACTTCAACGCTTGTAACAAACATTGTGTTAAAAAAAAAAAGAAAAAAATTTCATTGGGTATATTTACCAGAAAATAAATTTCCTTTTTACAGAGTAGGTTTTTATCCATCACAGGAAATTCCTGTTTGTTATCTTGAAAAAACAGTAATTAACAAAATAAAACATAACAAATCTAATCTGCTAAAAGATACAATAATTACTTTAAAAAAATTAAATTTGATTGAGAATAAAAATGAGATTTTATATTTTGACATAAAAGTGATTCCAATTTCTTACATAATTTTTGATAAAAACTGGGAAAATGTGGTACCCCAAACAATAGAAAAATTGAAAAAATTTGGGATCTTTTCAATTGGAAGATATGGGGCATGGAATTATACATCAATGAGCGATGATGTTAAATCAGCAATAATCACAGCAAATACAATAAATTCGCTCTATTAAAAGAGAACCTGAAAATATTAAATCGAGTTTGAATTATCTACATCTATTTTAACTTTATCAAGAGAAACAAGCTTATCTTCAGATTTAAGATTAAGAACCTTTACACCCTGAGTAGCTCTACCTTGGGATCTAATTTTTGAACTATGTTGTTTATTTAATATTCCATTCTTAGAAGATAAAATAATATCATCATTTTCACCCAAAGTGATAAGCCCAATAACTTTTCCCAATCTTTCATTTAATTTCATATTGATCAATCCTTTTCCGCCCCTTCTTTGCAATCTGTAAAGAGATGCATCTGATTTTTTACCAATTCCATTTTCAGTAACTGTTAAAATATACTTTTGATCTCCTATAATTATATCTGCACCAACAAGAAAGTCACTTTTATTCAACTTAATTCCACGCACACCCCTTGCACTTCTACCCATTTCTCTAACATCCTGTTCACTAAATTTTATTGCCTTTCCCAAATTACTGCCCAGTATAATTTCACTATTGCCATCAGTAATTTGAGCTTCAAAAAGTAAGTCATCTTCATCAACATTTGCAGCTATTATACCATTGACCCTTGGCCTTGAGAATGCAGCAAGAGATGTCTTTTTCACATATCCCTTTTTTGAGAATAGCATGATATATTTATCAGAAGAGAACTCTTTAACATTAATTACAGAGCAAACTATTTCTTTTTCATCTATTCCTATCAGTCTATTCAAAGGCTTTCCTCTTCCAATTGTATCACCTTCTGGTATATCATAAACCTTCTTCCAAAACATTCTTCCTTTTTGTGTAAAAACAAGAATATAATCGTGTGCAGATGCAACAAAAACACGTGATATAACATCTTCTTCTTTAAGACCAAACCCCCTTTTACCCATTGTTCCTCTATTCTGGTTTTTATATGTACTAAGAGTTGTTCTTTTTATATACCCTTTTTTTGTAAACAATATAACAAAATCTTCATCTTTAATTAGATCTTCAATATCTATATCTTGCAATTCCTGGTCAATAATTGTTGTTCTTCTCTCATCTTCATACTTTTCGCTTACTTTTATTAATTCATCTTTTATCAAATTTAAAAGCATTCTCTCACTGGATAACAACTCATTTAAATAATTAATTAATTTTAATAGATCAATATACTCAGCTTCTAATTTGTCAATTTCAAGTCCTGTCAGTTTATATAACTGCATATCAAGGATTGCATCAGTTTGCACTAAAGTTAACGGTAATTGATTCATTAAACTTGATCTTGCATTCTCCCTGTTTTTTGAGCCTCTTATTATTTTTATAACCAGATCTAATTTATCAAAAGCAATCTTCAATCCTTCAATTATATGTGCCCTGTTTTCAGCTTTCTCTAATTCAAATAAAGATCTTCTCCTAACAATTTCTTTTCTGTGTCCGAGAAAATAATTGAAGTAGTCTATCAGGTTAAACTGTTTTGGTTGTTGATTTGCTATTGCAAGAAGGTTTATTGAAAATGTAGTTTGTAATTGAGTATATTTAAATAAGTTATTAATAATAACCTCAGGAATATCATCTCTTTTTACTTCAATAACAATTCTCATACCATCTCTATCTGATTCATCACGTAAATCAGAAATTCCTGTAATTCTTTTGTTTTTAACATTTTTTGCAATATTTTCAATAATTCTTGCTTTATTTGTTTGAAAAGGAATTTCATTGATAATAATCTTTTGTTTGCCTTTTGGATCAGTTTCAATATTGACTTTTGCTCTAACAATAATTGTACCTCTTCCGGTTTCATAAGCTTGTTGTATTGACTTCTTTCCAAAGATAAATCCTCCAGTAGGAAAGTCCGGACCATGTAAAATTTCCAACAATTCTTTAACAGATGCATCTCTATTATCTATATAATAAATAAATGAATCAATTAATTCTTTTATATTATGAGAAGGGATAGATGTTGCCATACCAACTGCAATTCCTGAACTTCCATTTAATAAAAGTAAAGGCAATAAAGTAGGAAAAATTACAGGTTCAGTTAAAGAGCCATCATAATTTTCAACAAAATCAACTGTGTTTTTTTCAATATCGTTTAATAGTTCACCTGATATTTTTTTTAAACGAACTTCAGTATATCTCATTGCAGCAGGGGAATCACCATCAATTGAGCCAAAATTCCCCTGACCATCAACTAGAGGATATCTCAATGAAAAATGCTGTGCCATTCTAACAAGAGTATCATATACAGCAGTATCTCCATGAGGATGATATTTACCAATAACATCACCAACAATACGAGCAGATTTTTTATATGGTTTATTATGATAAGTACCTGTTTGATATAGAGAGAAAAGTGTTCTTCTATGAACAGGTTTAAGCCCATCTCTCATATCTGGAATAGCTCTCCCAATAATAACACTCATAGAGTAATTCAAATAAGATGTCTGCATCTCATTTTCAATAGTAACATCCTCTATTTTTTCTTTTATTTCATTTTCTTTATCCATATTTTAATCCTCATATGTCAAGATTCTTTACATTCAAAGCATTCTCAAATATAAAATCCTTTCTTTTACTTGAATCATTACCCATTAAAGTATCAAAAATCACTTCACTTTCAAAAAAATCATTTATTTGAACCTTTAAAAGAATCCTATTTTCAGGGTCCATTGTTGTTTCCCACAGTTGAGGAGGGTTCATTTCACCAAGTCCTTTATATCTCTGTATATATAACCCCTTTTTTATTTTTTTAAATAAAAATGAAACAAGCTCTTTTTCATCATCAATCTTATAATCATTGCTTCCAATTTTTAAACTGTACGGAGGCTTAGGATACGATTTTAAATCCTCATAAACCTTATTTATTGCAGCAAATAAAGGTCCTGTCAAATAATCCCAATCTATAGATTTCTTTAAAACAACTCCATTTACTTCATATTCCATTTCCAAAATATAGGTTGAATATTCTTCATCAAAATTAATTGAAACAGATTTACAACAGCCACTTTCTCTTATTTTTTCAGCTATTTCTTCAGCTTTATCTCTATTTTTAAAAGTAGCTTCATCTTTTATCAATTCTATCAATTTCTGTGTTATTTTTCTTGGCATACCTCTTTTTGCTATATTTTCAATCAAAATATTTTTTTTATTTATTAACTTAACTAATTTTACCAATTTTGCGTTCTTCAAGCCCTGCTCTTCATTTCCATTCAAAAATACTACCACTTCACTTCCAATGATTTTCAATAAATAATTTTCTAACTCTTTTTCATTTTTTAAGTATTTTCTACTCTTACCTTTTCTCACAAGATAGAGTGGTGGTTGTGCAAGGTATAAATATCCTTTTTCAATTATAGGTCTCATATGCCTAAACAAGAATGTCATAAATAAAGTTCTAATGTGTGCCCCATCCACATCTGCATCAGTCATTATAATAATTTTATGGTACCTTAATTTTTCAACATCAAAATTATCCTCTCCTATTCCTACTCCCAAAGCTGCTATTATTGTTTTTATTTCACTGTTTTCAAGCATTTTATGTGTGGTTGCTTTTTCAACATTAAGTATTTTACCTTTTAAAGGTAAAATGGCTTGAAATCTTCTATCTCTTCCCTGTTTTGCTGATCCTCCTGCTGAATCTCCCTCAACAATATACAATTCACTGTTTTCAGGCTCTTTTGATTGACAATCTGCCAATTTCCCGGGCAAGGTCGTACTTTCGAGCAAGCTTGATTTTCTAACCAGATCTTTTGCATTCTTTGATGCTTCCCTTGCTTGAGCAGCAATGCATGCTTTATTAATAACAGAGCGTGCAATATTTATATGTTCTTCAAAATATTCTTGTAATTTCTCATTTACAAAAGACTCGACTATTCCTTTAACTTCAGAATTTCCAAGTTTTGACTTGGTCTGTCCCTCGAATTGAGGGTTTTTTAATCTCAATGAAATAATTGCAATAAGGCCTTCTCTAACATCATCTCCAGAAAAATTACCCTTAAAATCCTTTTTTAATAAATTATTTGACTGTGCAAAATTATTTATTGTTCTGGTTAAAGCCCCTTTAAATCCAGTAAGATGTGTCCCACCTTCAGTAGTATTGATATTATTGACAAAAGATAAAATATTTTCTGTATATGAACTTACATATTGAATAGCAATCTCAATTTCAATAATATCTTTTTTAGTATCTAAATATATAACTCTATCATGAATTCTTTCTCTAGTACCACTTAGATATTTTATATATTCTACAATACCACCTCTATAATAAAAGACATCTTTTTTAGAGATCCTTTCGTCTTTCAGAATTATTGTAATTCCTTTATTTAAAAATGCCAATTCTTTAAGTCTTTTTGCTAAAATATTATAATCATATTCAGTTGCTTCAAATATATCTTCATCAGGCCAGAATGTAATTTTAGTACCTCTTTTTTTTGTTTTCCCGATCTTTTTAAACTCTGTTACTGGCTTACCTATTTCAAATTTTTGGAAATAAACAGACCCTTCCTTTTTAATTTCAAGATCTAGCCTTGATGAAAGTGCATTAACTACAGAAACACCAACACCATGCAGCCCCCCGGAAACCTTATAAGAATCATCATCAAACTTTCCACCTGCATGTAAAGTGGTCATAACAACCTGGGCTGCTGACTTACCCTCTTTTTTATGAATATCAACAGGAATACCTCTTCCATTATCTATTACAGTTATTGAATTATCAAAATTAATAATTACTTCAATTTTATTACAAAAACCAGCCATTGCTTCATCAATCGAATTATCAACCACTTCATAAACAAGGTGATGTAATCCTGTAGAGCCTGTGCTACCAATATACATTGCAGGTCTTACTCTTACAGCTTCAAGTCCTTCCAGAACTTTAATATTTTCTGCTGTATAATTATATTTATCAAATGATGTTAATTCTTTTTCATCCACTTCTTTAATTCTCCTTTTTTATTTCTATTGTACGATCAAATCTTAAATTTTCATTAACAGATGTAGCAATAACCTGCATTTCTGGATAATTATTTAATAAAAAATCTACATTCTTATTATCAATTGTTGTATCAAAATCATCCACGAGAAAAACAGGATATTCATTTCTAATATCCTTAAAAAATTTTATAAAAGAAATATATATCATTAATAAACCGATTTTCTTTTCACCTGAAGAATAAAACTTTAAATTTTTACCTTTAAAAACAATATTAAAAACATCTAAATGTGGACCAATTAAAGATTTCTTGTAATTTATTTCAAATTCCTTTAAATCTTCTAATTTTTCAAAAAAATAGTCCTCTGAATGTTCTATATTATCTTTAAAAGATGGTTCATATTCAATAAACAGATCATTATAAAAGTTTTCTCTTATCTTGAAGTTAAGTTTTTTAATAAATTCTTTTCTTATATTCACGATTTTTAAACTTAACTCACTTATTATTTTATTCCAACTACTTATTTCCAATAAATTATATTTCGTTTTTAATAAGTGATTTTTTTGCCTTAAGGCTTTATTATAACTCAAAATATAGTGTATGTAAAGTGAATTAACACCAAATATGTAATTATTTATCAATCTTCTTAAGTAAAGCTT
This sequence comes from Candidatus Aminicenantota bacterium, assembly GCA_030620255.1. Taxonomy (GTDB): domain Bacteria; phylum Acidobacteriota; class Aminicenantia; order UBA2199; family UBA2199; genus JAUWNT01. The sequence continues at coordinate 6,163 of JAUXFB010000062.1, forward strand.
GCTATCAATATAAAGATTGAAATTTGATGATGAAAAATAAACAGGATAAAAATATTTATTAATCTCAAATATATTGAGTTTTTTGTTATTTAAAAACAAACTGAATTTATTTTCAGAAAAAATCCCCATCAGATCATTTTCTCCATACATATTTTTAATATTCATATTTAACTCAAATTCTAAAGAACTATGGTTAATAATGTCAGATTTTTTTACATTTAAAAAAGATTTTCCAAATCCAAGAATAAATATTGCTTCCAGAATAGAGGTTTTTCCTGCGCCATTCAATCCATAAATTAAATTCTTTGCCTCATTAAATATAAAATTGCTCTCTATTTGATTTCTGAAACCTTTGATTTTAAGATTTTTTACAATCAAACCTATTATATATTGAGTGGCATTACCACATAAGTAAAATCTATATTTTTATCATCTAATGGTTTGAACACAAAAGAACTCTCTTTATCACTCATGTCTATTTGAATTTCATTAGATTCAACATGAGTTAAAAAATCTAAAATAAAATTACCATTAAAACTGACTTTTATAGAATCTCCTTTATAATCAATATCCAGTTCATCATGAGCCTCACCTTTTTCCGGTGTAATTCTTTCAAGAATTAATTTATTGTTTGAAAAATTAAAAACAACCTCATTATTTCTCATTTTAAAAATTAAAACCCTTCTTAATGTATTTAAAAAATTTTCAGTATTTATAATTGCTTTAAATTTACTTTTTTCAGGAATAACCGTTTTGTAATTAGGGAATTTTTGATCAATAATTCTTGATGATAAAATTTTATTTTTATATTTAAAAAACAGATTGTTTTTATCATAATTAAATTCAATTTCTCCTTCATCACCGAATTTTAAAAGTTCAAGTAAGGTTTTTCTTGATATAATAAATTCTACCATATCCGATACATATTCATCATTAATATAGTTTGTATAAGATAACCTATGACCATCAGTTGCTGCCATCACAAAATTCTTATCAAAAATACTCATTAAAGCACCACCAATGTTAAACTTTATTTCAGGA
>JAUXFB010000291.1 GCA_030620255.1 Candidatus Aminicenantota bacterium
AAAAAAATGGCTATGGAAATTGGTGTAAAACATCAAAATTATTGTGGTTGTGTATATTCAAAAGTTGAAAAAAAACTAAAAGAGAGAAATAAGCCTCCTCTAATATAGCTATGAGTTTGTTTCAGAATTTTGCTGTTATCATTATTGGTTTTTTACTTTCTAGAATTATTATAGAAAGAGATATTCATTATTTACTAATTAATAATACATTAAAAACACAAAAATCAACAATATCATATTTTGTTTCCAGCATGCTCTATATATCATATTTTATGTCCTTGTTTTTCCCAAACACAATAGTTGTTATATCATTAATACCACTTATAAAATCAATTTTGGAGAAAATAAAAGATAAGAGTGTAAAGAGAAGAACAATAACAAATCTTGTGTTGGCACTGATTTATGGTTCCAATATAGGTGGAATGGGATCTATGATCGGTGCATCTTCTAATTTGTTTTTTTTAGGGTTTATTGAAATGAGAAATATACCAGGGAAAGAGAATATAACTTTTTTTTCCTGGTTAGTAATTGGATTACCTGCTTCATTTATACTTGTTATGATAAGTAATTTTATATTAAAAATAGGGGAAAAAGATGTTCCTATTTCAGGAGTTGTTAATAACAAAGAGAAATTGAAAATTGAATTTTCATATAAAAAATATTTATTTTTTTTTGCTGTAAATATTGTTTTAATAATTGTGTTAAGTGCCATTCAATTTTTTTATAAGCCTGAAAGTGTTTTTTCAGGTATGAATATTATAGATATGATTTTTTTCTTTTATCTTATTTTTTTCATATTTATTACATTTATTTTCCCAAAAGGGAAGTTTAATGCAAATAAATTAATAAAGAATTTTTCTTATGTAATAATATCTTTAATTTTTTCTCCACTTATTTTTATAAGTGAGTTTATAAATGAATTGAAATCAAGATATGGCTTTAAGAATTTGAATAATTTAATTGAAAGATTTTTAAACTTTATATTTAGCTCAATATGGGTTTTTCTTTTCAAAGAAAAGGTTAAATGTATAAAAGATAAAAATAATTTTTCTTTGGTTTCAATGAATAGACTTATCTATGATTTACCTTTTTTTGGGCTTGCATTCATGGGGATTGTTATATTTTTTGTTTATTTGATTTTAAAAATTGGAGATAACCCTTTAACACCTGAGCTTGATGGTTATGTTTATTCTTTTATTAAGGATTTAAGTAAAAATATGGTGCAGGGTAGATATAGTTTGCTTTTAATTCTATTGGTATTGAACTGTGTAACTGTTTTTTTTACAGAGATAGTTAGTAATACCACGGTTATTATTATTATGTTTTCATTAATAATAAGTTTATATCCAATATTGGGAATAAATCCATTGTATCTTATGCTTGCTGTTTCTGTTTCATCAACAGCTGCTTTCATGAGTCCAATTGCATCCCCGGTTAATGCAGTTGCTTTTGCAAGTATAAAAGGAGTATCCTTAAGAAGGATGATTTTAAAGGGGTTTGTTTTGAATATTGTCAGTAGCCTATGGATAACTATTGTTTTCTACTCTATATACAAATTTTAAAGTTTATTTAATAGAAAATCTTTTTCTAATAACAGAAAGGACTCCCTTTACTTTTTTATATTTATTAAATATTTTTTTTAGTTGATCTATATTTTTAACTTCAAATGTAATTTTTATTTTGGTTATATTTTGACCCGCTTTTTCACTTTCAATTTTTTTTATATTTGAGTTAAACTCAGCGTTAACACCTGAAATGATACTTAACAAACCAGGCTTGTCGTGAACAATCAAATCATATTTTACCAAGTATGGGTGATTATCAAATTCATTCCATTCAACTTTCTTCAGCCTTGGGAAAATTACATTTCTTAAGTTAATACACTCTTCTTTATGTATAACTAATCCTCTATGTTTTGTAATATAGCCGACTATTTTTTCTCCCTTTATTGGATTGCAACATTTTGCAAATGTGATGTCAATATCTTGATACCCTTCTACATTTATAAGTTTATGAATTTGTGAGATTTTTTTAGAAATCTTTTTTGAAGGTGTTATGTCACGGACACTTATTTCCGGGAATAGAGTTTTTAAAGTTTTTTTGTCGAGTGTTTTTTTACCAGAGCCAATGTCTTTAAAAAAAACTTCTAAATCTGTATAATGCAGTTTTTCTATTCTTTTTTTCACATCATCTTCTTTGAATTTTAGTTTATATTTTTTTTTGGATTCTCTTAGGATTTTCAGCCAGACTCTTTTACCTCTTGTAATATTTAAAAGATTCTCTTTTTTTTGTATATAATTTGCTATTTTTTTTCTTGCTCTGTTAGTAACAACATATTTTAACCAATCTATATTGGGATTGACATTTTTTGAAGTTATAATTTCCACAACATCACCAGAGTTTAATTTGGTTTTTAAAGGCACTAATTTTTCATTTACAATCGCTCCCTTACAATGATCTCCTATTTCACTGTGAATAGCGTAAGCAAAATCTATTGCTGTAGCACCTGCTTTTAGGCTCATTACTTTTCCCTTTGGTGTAAAAAGATAAATCTCATCTGGAGTTAAATCTTGTTTAACATGTGTGAGAAAATCTTTTGGGTTTGGGTTGTTTCTATGGGCTTCTATCATTTCTCTAAACCAATTTAATCTTGTGTCATTTTCAATAAAAGAGATTCCCTCTTTATATTTCCAATGAGCTGCAATCCCTTCTATTGCAACTTTATGCATTTCCTTTGTTCTTATTTGAATTTCAAATTTTATTCCTTTTTTTGTAATAATTGTTGTTTGTATTGATTGATATCCATTACTTTTGGGATTTGCTATAAAATCTCTCCATCTGGATGGAATATGTCTCCATTTTTGATGGAT